>JAYTWQ010000129.1:0-12566 GCA_043743355.1 bacterium
ACAGAGGTATTTCACTCGATAGAAAGAAGCAAATGATTGATGAGTTTTTGAGATGTGAATAAGATTTAATTATCAACTATTTTTACCGTGTTGCCTAAAACTGGAAGTAAATCTTATCAAACCTGGCGATTTTATAGCTCTATCACACCATCTTGCATCTCCAAGGTTAAACTTTTGCTTTTTTTAATCTGTCCCACATGTTCAATTATCTTTCCATTTTGAGAAACTATTGCATAACCCATCGATAATATTTTTTTTGGATCGAGAATTTGTATTCTTGCAAAAGTTGCATTGTTTTCGCTAATTAAGTTTTTGATTCTTTGTTTGGCTTCAAAAAATAAAGTATTGTATGAATTTATCAAAATAGACTTTTGGGTTGAGATTTCATTTTTGAGTGAATAAATATATCGATCAAAATTACTTACTAGATTTTTGGTTTCTCGGAGATTATTCAATATTGAATTATGACAAATTACTATAATTTGTTTGGTTTCATAGCCTGCTTGCCGAATCAACCCAAAGATGAGTTGTTCTACACTTTTGATCACAAATTTGTTTTGGTTGATTCTTTGTGATAGATTAGCAACAAGATAATTAGTCATTGACTTCGTATAATTGATGTATTCTAGCTTTCGAACCGAGAACAGATTTTGACAAAAGTTTGCAATTCCTTCTATTTCATAGACTACTTCTGACTCAGATAAAGAGCACATTTCGGCAGCATTACTAGGAGTACTGGCACGGACATCTCCGACCTTCTCAGCCAAAGTATGATCTCGCTCGTGACCAATTGCCACAATACTAGGACGATTAAGAGCGTGTATTGCACGAACAACTTTTTCGGAATTGAATAACATTAGATCCTCTTTGGACCCGCCACCACGAGTAATTACCACAGTATCTATTCCATATTTTTCGGTCAAAATATTAGCCATTTCGAGGTTATTCAAAATTTCAAACTCTGCCCCTACTCCTTGAGTTTTGATTGGCAAATGATAAATAGTAATTCCACGTCGCCGAGCCGATAATACTTTTTGAAAATCCTGCAAAGCAGCCGACGCCGAACTTGCCAGCAACAAAATTTTGGTTGGTAATGTACTCAACGATCTCTTACGAAGTGGATCAAACAAGCCTTCATTCTGCAGTTTTTCTTCTAACTGTAAAAGATTCCTTAGGATTTCCCCTTCACCGGATAATTGCATGTTTTCTATCTCAAACCGCAGCCTAGAATACTTGTCAATTTTGAACTTACCAGTTACACGGACCGACCAACCTTCATTGAGTGGAAACTCAAAATGTGCAACCTTACCCGAAAAACAATACGCATCGATCTTAGTATCCTCGACATCCTTGAGTGCAAAATAGTACATATTGTAATTCAGTTTGACATCTGACAATTCACCTTCAATAACAAACACTTTTTCAGAAACAGCCATTTTGACTCTCTTCAGTGCCTCGCTAACTGTCAAAATATTGATACTATGACTAAGGTCATCACCTTTACTTTTGCGTTGCAATCTATCTACACAATCTTCTAATATTAACCAAGTGTCTCGATCCGATTCCCCGACTTGCCAAGCTTGAATATCTGGAATGATCTCAATTGTTCCAAGCAGCCCAACAGCTTCTGCGGTTTTACGTCTTACAGCGACGGATTTGTGCATTTTGAGATTCAAAAGCTCTGCCAAATATTCTGATTTTCGCTGCGTAATTACCCATTTGACTTGATCTAAAGCTTCTTTTGCTTTTAGGTTCGAGTTCAAGAATTCTCCAGCAATTGATTCTTTGGCAGTAACTACACTTGGCGCCAAAACTAACTCTTTTTCCGCATCAAAAAACAAATCTGACATACTTTAATGATAAAATACTTTGTAAAGATTAGCAACTATTGACAATGCTCATTGAATTTGCTAATATAAAGTCTTCCCAATTATTTTGTGATAATATCAAACATTTTGTATTTGCTAAAGTAAATCAATTGTAATCAACAATAAACGATATCAAAGTAATATTTTGAAGCTATCTAGATCTAATCAAAAAGCAATAATATCACAAATTACTAAGGGTTATTTTTAAAAAAGCTGTCAAAAAGAATGAAAGAAAAAATAGACTCACAAATTAATTTGTTAAATAAATTAGCAAGAGTATCAGAAGGTCATGAAATAAATCTGAGAATCACAGCTGAAGTTCTTAGATTATTAAGAAAAGCTGCGTCCCAATATTTTAAATCAAAAAAAATCGCACCAGAATATTACCATACTGGTTTTGGTGAACCAGAAATACTCGAATATTTGGAAGAAAGGGGAATTAATGTCAAAATTATTGATGATATGCTGGAGTTCAAAGGAATAATTGAAAAGCAACTTACAAATTCGAATACCAATCTCGATTATAATTAAAATGTTTCAAAAAAACTATTTGCATTTGTTAATTATCTATGGTATAATTAAAAAAAATACATTCATCAAAATTAAATAAGAAAAATGATGCTAACAAAAATTGATAAATTACCGCCATCTCGTTCTTATGAAAAGCCTATTCTTAAAAAAAAGGAATCAAAAGAAAAAAGTGCTGGAGAAGTTTTGGAAGAGCAAATCAGAGAAGCAAGAGTCACATCTGCCAAGATGTTTTTGAAAGTTATAGAAAATATTGACTTGATTTTGGAACAATTCCCAGCAGGTGAATACAAAACTAGCCTTCATAGCTCAACATTTGAAGAACTTGAAAATGGAATGGATATCTCAAATATTATTAGAATGTATGTTGGTCTTGAAAATGTCTTGTCAGGTAGAGAATTTATTGATAGGATTTTGGAATTTACTGATAAGAATAGAATTACAAAAACGACTGAAAGTATTCGAGAAAAACTTGAACTCAAAAACATTGAAGAAATAAAAGATTTTTTTAGGTTTACCATTTATAGCAATAAAGATTACCAATCAGAAGACGAAATTTTTGAAGAATTTACAAAAATTGTTGAATTATTAGCACCTTTCGGATATATAGTCAGTGATCCTGAAGCAAAAATTAAAGCTGGAGGCTATACTGACATGACGATCATTTTCGAAAGATTTGGAAGTGACGGCAAAAAAACATACATTGAGGTTCAAGTGAATAATATTAAAGCAGAACAAGTGAAAGAAGAAGAAAAGAAGTTTTATAAGATCAAATGTTCGATATCAAACAAACTTTATCAGTTAACAGACTTGGACCCAGATATGTTAAGCGGTAAACTATTCGAAAGATGTCTTGAAGTAAAATTCAGACGAGAACTTAAAAATGATTTTGACTCACATAAAGACTTTAAGATTACTGATTCTGAATGGATCAAATTTAATTTTGCTATGAATTCCTTAATCTCTAAAGACAATGTAAATGTTTTTAAAATTGCTAAATATTGGTCAGTCTATGGCGATGCTTTTGCAAAAGGTTTTGAATTATTTGCTTCAACCAATCCTCTGATCAAGACAACAAATGATGCCAAAAGACTTAATTTAAAGCTAAAAAATTACATGGATAATTTGGTTTAGTTTGACAAAAGTAACTGAATATGGTTCAACTGTTGAATACTTTAAGTATATTTTATTATGTCAAAAATCAAACTTAACAACTTTATCTATGGAAAGCAAGCAATTGAACTGTTTCAATTCGCCAAATCCAATTCATTCGCAATTCCAGCCGTCAATGTAACAACCAGTAGTACTATTAATGCAGCTATGGAAACTGCAACCAAGAATAATGCACCGGTTATTATTCAATTCTCAAATGGCGGAGGAGCATTTATGGCTGGCAAAACACTTGCTAACTCTAATCTTGAATCGTCGATTGCTGGATCGATTGCTGGAGCGAACCATATGCACCAATTAGCGAGTCTATACGGTGCCAAAGTCATGATTCATACCGATCACTGTGCCAAAAAACTTTTGCCTTGGGTTGATGGACTAATCGACGCTGGAGAAAAATTCTACGAAGTTAACGGTTATCCTTTGTTCACATCTCACATGTTGGATCTGAGCGAAGAAAGCTTGGTTGAAAATATTGAAATCTGTAAAACTTACCTCACCAGAATGGCCGCAATCGATATGATTCTGGAGATTGAATTAGGAATTACTGGCGGCGAGGAAGATGGTGTGGACAACGAAGGAATTGACTCATCAAAGCTGTACACTCAACCAGAAGATGTTGCTTTTGCCTACGAAGAACTATCTAAGATTAGCCCGAACTTCACAATTGCAGCTAGTTTTGGTAATGTGCACGGTGTATACAAACCTGGTAATGTTCAATTGCAACCAGTTATTCTCAAGAACTCCCAAGAGTATGTCAAAAACCAGTTTGGAACCGAAAACAATCCTTGTAATCTAGTGTTCCACGGTGGTTCAGGCTCTACGCCAGCAGAGATCAAAGAAGCAATTAGCTATGGAGTAGTCAAAATGAATCTAGATACTGATCTTCAATGGGCATATTGGGAAGGAATCAAGAATTATTATCAGGCTAACGAAGGCTATTTACAGACCCAAATCGGCAATCCAGAAGGCGATGACAAACCAAACAAAAAACAATACGATCCAAGAGTTTGGCTCCGAAAAGCAGAGGAATCATTCGTAAAAAGATTAGACTTGGCATTCCAAGAACTCAATTGTATCGACTGGGTTGAGTAGAATAACACACTTCTTAACTTAGAATTTGACTTAACAACTTCGTTCGTCGTCCTCAGCTTGACTGGGGATCTAAAAGTGTAAAATTTAGCTCAAATTTAGAAAACTATACTTTGACCAAAAATTACTTACTTGAAACAATAAGATAATGAATTATAACAACTTTTTTCTAATTTTAAAGAGATATTTCCGAAAGGTTTTTAGCGTGCCATGGATTTTTATTTTTGGAGCCGAATTATTCTTAAGTTTTTTGACAATTTTTATCCATTTTCAAACTATTGCACTCGACAAGAACATTGATATTTTGAACAAAGATAAGATTATTGTGTACAATCTAAATCAAATTTGTGTTTTAACTTTTATATTAATAATAATTAATTTTAGTGCCAGTTTTTGGCTTGAAAAAACCAATCTACGATACAAATATATATTTTTTAACCTTAGTTCATTTCTTGTTTTGATCTTTGGAGTTCTTACTATTATTAAGTATTCCTCACTTTAAAAAGGTCATTGAGAAATTATTACTTGACAAAAGTTCATTAGAATGTTATATTTAGGAAGTCAGTTTTTCAAGTGTTGTGGAACCAACCTTTCCCATTCCGAACAGGGTCTTGAAACGCAATTACGCTCATGATACTAGGATGCAGATCTTATGGAAAGTAGGCCAAAACTGATACTAAAGTTCATCTCACCTTATATAGGTGACTTTTTATTGGATTAATTAAATCCTCGATCAAAGCAATTCAAAATATAATATTGAACGACAGACTTCTTTCCAAAACAAATCGTGATTTTGTATAAATTGGTCGTTTTTAATTGGCTGTCACGGGGAGTGACTGAGGTTTTAACTACGATTGCAAGTGTTCAAAACCCTCCCCGCCTTTGGCGGTACTCCCTTAACAAGGGGGATCCGTGATTAAAATTCTCCCTATCTAGGGAGTGGCAAAACAAAGTTTTGACGAGGGTAACCTTAATTATGTCAAAGTTCGGATGGGATTGGGTATATCTACTTTGATTTTTCAATTGAATTTATTTCCTGTCAAAGAGGTCATCCCACCCATCCCAATTTGGGTCATTTTGTAGAGTTTGGATACTAGGTAATTTGAGCTCAGGAGCTTTCTTTACTTATTCACCCGCTTTAGTAATCTTTTGTTCGCGACATATTGATTTAACTTCTTCAAAAGTCTTTTTCGGTAGTTTAATTTGTTTTGGAGATATTTCTTTGATAAAATCTAAAAAGTTATTGTAACCAGATTTTTTTAACATTGTAACCAAATAATGATATTCTGGAACATCTATTTTCTCTCTCCAAGAAGCCCATTCATAGGATTTCTTTGATTTAATTTGGTGCAATTTGCAAAATTCTATAACAGAACTTAATAGTTCTTCAGCATTTTCTGGAAGTTGAAAATCTAAAAATTCTTCAAAATTAATTCCCGCTTCTCTGAGTAAAATTGAAAAAGAAGAAGTAGGAATAATACCTTTTATTTTTGAGTTACGGTAATAAAAGTCAGCATAGTCAGTAGCCCTATAAATCCCATATTTCAAACATAATTGCCTAATCTCTTCCAAAGTTGCCTCATTTGATTTTTTTTCAACACCCGTTCCTCTATTTTCCAAAAGTGAACTCGAAATATTAAATACTTCATGCTGATCAACTATTATTTGGATTCCATCAATATTAAAATCAGGTATAATACTACTTTTTCTTTTATTTAAATTTGTTGATTGATTCCAATTATTATCATTACTTTCCATTTTTGCCAAAAGTGCAATATAACTATCTCTGTCTAAAGTCTGAGGAAATAAAATTTGTGAATTACTTTTTCTCCTGTCTTGATAAACAAAATCAATAATAAATGCGTGTTTGTCTTCATTGTCAGGATCTAATCTGAGAACCCTACCTGCATCTTGAATTATTTTTAGAGGTGAACCAGAAGGTGTTACCCTCATTCTCACTATACCTGGTGGCCAGTCAAATCCAGTGATTAATTTGTCAACTCCAATTACAACTTTGGTTTTTCCAGAGTCGAGATTGCTGATTACTCTCGCTTCATCTGGAGTCTCTCCATGAAGACCTGCTGCAAAATCTTCACCATATTTACTATTGAACATTTGTACTAATTGTTCTGCATGATTAATAGTATTCACGAATATGATTGCAGTTTTGCCTTCGAATCCTTTTTCATACAATTCTACACAGGCTTTATTTATTCCAGCTGATCGAAGAACCTTTTCAAGTTCGGCAGAGTCGTACTCTCCAGTGGTGTTAATCTCTACACCCGAAAGATCAATATTTATGTTAGCAATAATACATGAAAAAGGGCATAACAGTTTTTTTTCGACAGCTTCAAGTATCGTCATTTCATGAATTACAGGACTTACCAGCTTTTTGTTTTCTGAATAAGAATCAGTAGCAGTAAATTCCAAAACAAGCACTCCAAGATCGTCGAATTTTTGAACTGCCTCTTGACGTTTTTTGGGTAGTGATCTATGAGCTTCATCCAGTATAATACACTGAAAATTATTTGGTTTAATCATTCCATTATTGACTCCAATCACAAAACTATCATAAGTAGAGATTATAACCTCACTATCAAAATCTTTATTCTGACCATTAAGCTTGCCAAATTCAATATTCGGAGCAAATTTTGCAATCTTATCACCTGTTTGTTTTACCAGTGTATTGCCTTCAGTTACAATAAGCGTTTGTTTGCTAGTATTTCTTTGAATTACTTTTACAAATTCTGTGAACAAAATTGTTTTGCCAACTCCTGTAGGAAGTATAATTCTGCCTCTAGTGTTGCCTTCTTGTATGAATTCATAAAGATCTTCAAACACATCTGATTGAGCGCCTCGAAGTGTACCACCTTCAAAAGTATTCATCAAAATATAGTTTTCAAGGTTTGTTATTTGATTTATCCATAATTTTAACTTTTGTTCATCAAAATCACTATTGAATTTAAGAAATCGTTGATATAAGTCCAAATATTCTGATTTAATTTGTTCCAAAGAAAGTTGTTCAAAGTTTGATAACTCAAATCGTGCACTTTTTAAAGAACTTATAAAATCATCAGATTGCTTGAAAGACTCCAAAAATTTGTTAGAATATTCAGTATTTTTTAGTATTTCAAGTTGTAAAATAGGATTCAAATATTGTTCGGTCGATTGGTTTCGTAGATACATAGTTGTAATTTAACACAATTTTTGATAAATAGCAAGTTTTGACTAAATTAACTTTTGAAAATACGCTTCAAAACATGACCCAAAAATTATACAAATATTATTACCTTTTTTGGTTTAATTACAGATCTAACACTGCGTACCGCTGGAGTAGTTTGTCTTGGCTTTTTGGTCACTTGTTCATGATTGCTGGAACAATTTATATTTGGTATATTAGTTCTATCAATGGTTCTACATTATTCAATTTTAAAGAGATTTTTACTTATTATATTATCGGTGGTTTGATATCATTTAGTAACGGAGTGCATTACAATCTTGGTGGTAAAATTACGGAGGGGAAACTATCAAATTTTATGATCAACCCAACGAGTGTTTTGATGAGATGTACAATTTCTGATCTTGGTTGGCATAGTTTTTCGAATATTATCAATATAATTCTACTTACTGGAATTGCCATTGTAGGACGAGAATACATCTTTTTACCAAATAATCCTACCACAGTAATTTTGACTTTGATCGTAGCTATAATTGGATTTGTTACGCAGATTTATATCAATTTGATTTTTGGGATGCTGGCATTCTGGATGACCGATGCTTGGGGAATTTTTGATCTGCAGGGGAATATTACTAATATCTTATCTGGAAAGCTGATCCCATTATCTATCTTACCTTTTGCTGGAGTGATTTCAGTTCTACCATTTGCCTATTTTTATTATCTTCCAATCCAAATATTCATGCAGAAATTCAATCTTGAATCAATTGTTCAAATTACCATCGTTGGTTTACTCTGGGTTCTTTCGTTACACATTATGACAAGATACATTTGGAAAAAGGGTCTCAAAAAATATGAAGCAATTGGACTTTGATGCAAAAAAGATCATTTGACAATTTATCAATACAACACTAGAATTAAAATCGAATTACAAATTTTTATTATGGCTAAAACTCCAAAACCAAAGAAACCGCTCAACACCACTAGCGTACGAATCCGAACAGATCTAAAGAAAGCAATTCAAGTATATGCTAGCAAAGAAAAGTTGACGATGACCAAAGTTATGGTTACCATTTTTGAGAATTTTATTGCCGAGCACAACCTCCCATACGAAAAAACAAAATAATCGTACTTGTATAAAAACATTTATATTACAATCCTTAAAGTCATTCTTTGAGTATAATTTTAAGTTTTAGTATTTTATAATAATTCAATTACCCAACACCACTTTATTGGGTGTTTTTTCGTAACACCTTCAAACATTCTGACTAAGAAATATTTGTTTGACTAAACCAATACTATACTTTATATATTTATAATATCGAATTTTAAAAGAAACATTAATATAGCAATTTTGAGATCCCCAGTCAAGCTGAGGATAACGATCGTTGAGTTATCAATCAGAAATTTTGAATATTAAGAGGATAAGTTTTCTAGCATATTAAAATTCCCCTCATGAGGGGTGGTAGACAAAGTCTGACGGGGTGTTTTTTTATTTAGTGTAAAAAGTTGGATAAAATAATTAATTTCAACTTAGAACAGCAAAAACTCACAAAAAAAATTAAGTTAATTATTATGACCTTATTGCAAAGAACACTAGGTAAGAATTATAAGTGGTGGTATGTAATTTTGTTTGGGTACAAGCTCGGTAACTCAAGCCCGATAATAAGATTCATCAATATTATCTCGATTGTAATTGTAAGTCTGACTATTCTTTCAGTTTGGAAAATTGGAAACGCCACATCAGATGTATTCACCTACCTTGTCGTTGGTAGATTGTTCAAAACTATTGTTGACACTTATGTATATTACAGCCTTGGAAGTGATATTCTCAATGGCAAAATCACGACTGCTTTAATCAGACCTACTGGTCAATTTGCATATAATATATTCAATAATTTAGGCAAAAGAATTCCGATTAATTTTATCCAAATCATCGCTTCAATTATAGTAATTCCAATCTGTCTCAAAATTTATTCACCAATTGAATTTGACTTATTCAGAAGTCTGGCTGTAATTGCTTTAACACCATTTGCATTTTTTGTTAATTACATTATTGGATATATAATTGGAGGGTGTGCTTTTTTTTGGAGGGATGAACCTACTTATTCGAGTTTTACTAGAGCACACGAAGCTATGAATAATGTTCTAGTTGGTTTGATTATACCTCTGGATAAACTTACATTTTTTCCATTTGTGGTATATCTCCCGCAGGCCTGGATACTCCATCACCCAATGCAGATTTATCTTGGCAAATATTGTCAGTTTCAAATTGTCCAGACTTTCGTTGGCGGAATATTTTGGTGTCTAATTCTATGGATCATTGCTCGGATGGTATTCAAAACTGGACTCAAAAAGAATGAAGCGGTTGGGCTATAGTTGACAAAGAATAGTGAAAAGTGCTAATTTTGAATGTCAAACAATTTATTTTTTTATGTCTCAAAACAAAACAGCTTTAATAGCTCTAATCGTATTTCTTATCGCAGGTCTAGCAGGAATTGGATATCTTTTTATGAATCCTAAAGTTGCACTTAGCAAACTTGAAACTCAAACAAAGTCTTCTACAACAGCAACTGTAAGCTCAAAAGTAGAAGCAGTTAGTACTTTGCCAGATGTAAAAGAATTAAAGATTGAAGACACAAAGGTTGGAGAAGGCAAAGAAGTCAAATCTGGTGACACAATCTCAATTAATTACAAAGGTGCCTTGATGGATGGAACTGAATTTGATTCTAGTTACAAACGAAACCAACCATTTGAAACAAAAATTGGCGTTGGCAATGTAATCAAAGGATGGGATCAAGGTATAATCGGGCTCAAAGTAGGTGGTAAAAGAAAACTTACAATTCCATCAGCCCTTGCTTACGGACCAACAGCCAAATCTAGCATTCCAGCTAATTCAGCCCTTATTTTTGAAGTTGAATTGATGGGTATTAAAGATATTCCTACAACAACGGTCGAAACGAAAACAGTTCAATCAGCCACTTCTCAAATCAAGAAATAAAACCCAATGCCAACTTCACGGTTAACTAACATTGCAATAATTCTCCTTATAGTGGGGATTTTTTTTAATAAATATATTGATCTCAATTCGTTTTTTAATATACCGAAGACTAACAATTTTTTGGATTTGCATTTTTCTTTTCTTGATGTTGGAATAGTTTTTTTGAACGTGGCAGGCTTATTCAAATGCTTCAAAAGACCTACTTCTAGCTGGCTAAACATAATCTCTTTTGGAGTTTTATTTATTCCCGTTTTAACCCGATTTTCATTTCCATTCGCACTGGAGTCTGCCAGGTTTTGGCTATGGATTGACATTTTGCCACGAATTTTGACTTTGAACAAAGGTTTGATTCTCGGTCTTGGTGTTACTTCGATGTTTGATCATCTTTTATTTTCTTCTTCTCTTCCTATAGCTTTGGCGTTCATATATTCAAGGTTCTACAGACTCAAAGATATTTTCCAAAAACTAATTTCGGGAGGATTATCTGGATATTTGGGACTCAATCTATTTTCGGCTGGAAGTCAAATTATGACAGGTCAAGATCTTGGGCTCAACTTAATCGGTGAACCTCAATTAGATCTAATAAATACTGGGATTGCCAAACAAAACTTTTTGGATCAGGTTTTTTTGCGTGGTTATGGATTGACTCAACACCCGAACCTTCTTGGAACTGCGGGAATGATCAATCTTTTTTGGGCAAATAACAATTCGAGCGTCAACAAACTTTTTCCAAAAACTTCACGATCCGTTCGCAAAATCCAAAAAAACCTTTCGTTGGCTACAATTCTTCTTTCTTTTTCTAGGTCATCTTGGATTTCTGGGTTAATTTATTTTTGGCAAAATAACAGACGATATAGAATCCAAATTATACTTGGTGGAATACTAATCGGCGGATTGTTCGTGACCAAAATATCACCAGACCAATTCAGACTTCAAGACTTTGAGAACTACCTCGAATCACTCAAAAAATTAGATTTGAATCAACAAATATTCGGTTCTGGTTATTATCCAGAGTTTCTAAGACAAAATCTTCCCAACAATCCAGAATGGCAATGGCAACCAGTTCACAATTTTTGGCTCTCTCTCGTTGCTCAATATGGAATTTTTGGGACCTCGATTTATATTGGGAGTGTAGTATGGAAAAGTAGAAAAGCAATCCAAAAAGTACTTTAAATTATACTCAAACCAGTACCAACTTTTACAACACATTGAAATTCCCTTTATGAGGGGTGACAAAATTAAGTTTTGACGGGGTATTTTTTATTCGGTGAAAAAGTTAGATAAAGTTCACATATAAAACATAAAATAAATTGTAACGGCTAATACTTTTAATTTTTGGTCCTTACATTGTCTACGAATCTATATATTCCATCTTTTGAGTAGATTGTCTCACCTTGAATTGCTTTGGTATATAATGTTGCACCAGTCAAATCAACATTATAATATTTATTAAGAATTGAATTAGATTCTATTCCATCAAAGAGGATATTAATTTTCTTTATATTTGTATTGCAACCAATTCCCCACTGCATTTCAAGATTAAAATCTTTTGCCAAACCATAAAAAGGAATGTACATCCACTGCCATTTGCTATTTGTATTCTGAAGTCCACCACCTTCAAACCTATCAAAAACTTTAAACCCAAATATCGAAACTCAATATTAGTTGATTAAATAGTAGTTTTTGTCGTAGGATTTGGGTGTATGAAAGTTTTAACAACCTTACCAAACCCTAC
>JAYTWQ010000130.1:0-4982 GCA_043743355.1 bacterium
TTGACTACAACTCACGCATACACAGCGACCCAAAGTCTATTGGATGAAGCCAATAAGGAACCAAATCGATCTCGTGCAGCTACATTGTCAATAATCCCAACAACAACTGGAGCCGCAAAGGCAGTTAGTTCAGTTATGCCGCATTTGAAGGGAAAGATTGATGGAATGGCGCTGCGAGTTCCTGTACCTGTTGTTAGCTTTACAGATTTGACGGTCACAATTAACCAACCAACCACAATTGAAGAAGTCAACAGACTGTTCAAAAAAGCGTTTGAGGGTGAAATGGCAGGAATATTGGGTTATTCTACTGAAGAGTTAGTAAGCTGTGATTTTATTGGGAATACCAACTCATGTATTTTTGATGCTAATTACACCAAGATTTTTGGTTTGGAGCAGAACAATATTCGTGTCTTTGGATGGTATGATAATGAATGGGGCTATGCGAACCGAGTTGCCGATCTAGTGTCAAAATGCTGTGAAGTGATCAAATAATTTGCAATTAAAAAATCCTAACTTTCGTTAAGAGAATATTTATTTCAAGAATTTTATACACTTATTTTTTCTTCAAATTATACTTGTCCACTTGAAATGCAGTAGTCATCCACCCAGTCACAAAACCAGTTGAAAGTGATATGATATTACGGGAAATGCCATCATAACCTTTATTTTTTAAATATAATTCAGCAGCGGTAATACCTAGCCCCATTGCCAAAAAAACTGCAGCTGATGCTTTAGCTTCACCATTTGTTTGTAATTCATTTCTAGATGTTATTAAGGTTTCGTTAAATGAATTTACGTTAACTTTTTCAACTTTTATAGTATTATTTGGAGTATTATTCTGGTCTACTGAGTTTGGGAGTTTTTCGAAGTTCATAAAATGTTTTTAATTAATATTTCTTAACAAACATAACACAAAAAAAGTCAAATGTCAAACGGTTGTTTTTTGAGTCAGTTCTGGAGTTGTAAAAATAGTAGATTACAGTTAAACATTTATACTCAAACCAACACCAACTTTTACATTAAAATAAAAATTCTCCCTATTTAGGGAGTGGCAAAACGGAGTTTTGACGAGGGTAACCTTAATCATGTCAAAGTTGGTTCGGGATTGGGTATATATTTAAAGTTGACGATTTGTATCATAAACTTGTGTGAGGTGCATTCTTTAAATTCACAAGATCCTTCGCTTTGCTCTGGATGACAATAAGGTGATATACCAAATCCACCTTTCCCTTGCTCTGAATGACAGTGTTATTGCAGATAGTTTTCGTTCTGAATTGGAATTGAATGAAATAACAAACCTAAACCATTGACCAGAAACCTAAACAGTTTTATTTTGGAATTACTATGTCTAATTATCAATTACAAACCTTAGGAGAATTCATCATCGAGCGAGAACCTGATCTTTTGCCAGTATTTATGCAGCTCAAGAACGCTGTACGAATAATCTATAATCGACTCTCAGTTGCTGGACTAGAGAACCTAACGGGGCTAACAGGCGGACAAAATGGCTATGGGGAAGATGTCCAAAAATTAGATGATTTTGCAAATACTCTTTTGCGGGATAAGATTATAGCAAGTAAAACTGTAGCTTGTTTTATGTCTGAAGAACTAGAGAATCCACATTGGTCAGAGTCAAGAGATGAAAAATATATTTTTGCAACTGATCCGCTCGATGGTTCCAGCAATATTGATATTAGTCTTTCAATTGGTACAATTTTTAGCATTTACAAAAATACTGGAGAATTATTACAAAAAGGATCGCAGCAAATTGCCTCAGGTTACTTTTTGTTTTCTACCGCTTGTTTGTTGGTTTTGACTCTCGGCGATGGAGTTTATGTGTTTAATCTTGACGAGACTATGGATTCTTTCCTATTGATTGAATCAAAGTTAATGATGCCAGAAAGCGGCAAGATCTACTCAATTAACGAAGGAAATTGGCACAAATTCAATTCCAAAACGCAGAATTATATTAACCACGTCAAAAAAGAAGAGTATAAACTCCGATATGTTGGCTCGATGGTTGCTGATGTCCACAGAACTCTACTCAAGGGTGGAATTTTCTTTTACCCAACAGATTCTAGCAATCCAACTGGAAAACTCCGATTATTGTACGAAATCAACCCGATGAGTTTTTTGATTCAACAAGCTGGCGGTAAGGCAATATTAGAAGATGGAACGGACCCAATGACACTGATTCCAACCAAACACGACCAAACCTTGCCGATTATTCTCGGTTCAAGGGTTCAGGTTGAGGAATTTGAGAAGAACTAAATTTGAATACAGTCTTAATGTCATCTAGAGCGTTAGGAATCCAACAAAAAATAAATTTAAGCTCAAACTATAACTGTAATGAAATCAATTCAGTCTTAGGTTTGCATTATTTTAAAAATTTAATCAGCTGTCATCCAGAGCAAAGCGAAGGATCCTGTATCAATCAAGGCTAACTGAATTATGAAATTATATTACATCTATATTTTAACCAACAAAAAGAATTCTGTTTTTTATGCTGGGATTACAAATGATTTGGTACGAAGGGTTTTTGAACATAAAGAAAAACTGGTGAAAGGTTTTACTCAAAAATATAATATTGATAAACTGGTTCATTACGAATCAACCGAAAATGTAGAATCTGCAATTTTAAGAGAGAAAGAAATTAAAGGTAAAAGCAGAAATTATAAGCTAATACTAATCGAGAAAGAAAATCCTGATTATTTAGATTTGTATGTCAAAATAGTGTGAGGTGTATTCCCTGACTCTACAGGATCCTTCGCTTTGCTCTGGATGACAGTTTTTGATTTTCGTGAAGATAGACACTAAAAGTTTTACTATCCAAACAACTCGCAAACCAAAATCATTGTTTCTTCAATATTATTAATCTTAGCATTGCAAGTAAACTTTTGATCAGTATTTAAAGTTTTAAAATCATTTTTTAACATTTCTTTGTCTTCGTCACTGCACTCAAAAATAAATTTGGACTTACAATTTTCAAGAATAATGCTTTTGGTTGTTGAATCGTGTTTGTCTAGTTGAGAGAGGAATTGGTGAGCAATAACAAAGCTTACGTTGTGAGACTGAGAATTTTTGATTGTTTCTAAGATTTTATCAGAAACCAAGTATTGAAATTCATCCATGTAAACAAAAAACGGTCTAGTGTTAAATACTGTTTTGTTTCTTTTTTCAATTGATTTGATCAATAGGTTGGTTAATCCACGATTGAATTTTTTGGTTTTTTCTATACCATCACGACCGAGTATTGCTTGAATAAAGATAATTTTGTCGTCTTTGATTGCTGAATCAAGATCTAAGTTATCATAATCCAAATCTGGTGTAATTAACAAAACCTTACCTTTTTTGTCTTCTGGAATTTTGGTAAAGATAAAATCAACAGTCTCGCCCATTACATCAAAAAAACAAACTCCAACACCATTATTTACGTCTTGCAAAAACATGTTGAGCATAAAGTTAGTTTTGCCAGTTCCAGCTCCGCCAAGAATTAACGAATTACCAAAACGGTTTTTGTTGCCTATTTCGATTGGTTTGTTTGCTGAATTAATACCAATTATGAATGGAATTTTAGTTGGAATTATTTTTGGTTGTGGTGTTAGGTTCATTATTGAATTCTAATCAAAATTCTAATTATGGGCAAGGCATATTAAAAATCGACATACTTGAAATTTTGCCATAAAAACTAATTCCGTCATCCTCAACGGGGATATAAAAACAGGCAATCAACCATTACTCCCATCCCACAACTAAAATCTAATTCATATTATGCAGAATGTCCCCCTATTTAGGGGGTGGCAAAACGAAGTGAGAAGTGGGTTCGGGTTCCCCGAACGAAGCATCGCCACGACAGTTTTGACGAGGGTAGCTAAAAGTTCGATTTCAACAAATTAGAATTTAGCAGCGGGAAGTGGTAATTTGTTCGCAGTTAAATTTGCCATAAAAGTAAGACTAAACTTGAATTCAAATATGTCCAACAAAGATGAACTAAAAATGGAAAAGCATAGGTTAGAACTATTTTCAGATGCAGTTTTTGCTATTATCATAACGCTTTTAGTCATAGAAATGAAAGTACCAGAAGGTCCAAACATTCTAACAAACGATGATTTGGTTCATAGTCTAAGCGAAATGACGGGACTTTTATACAGTTATTTTTTGAGTGCAGCGGTTGTTTCAAGTATTTGGATCAGTCATCATTTTATATTTCAGTTCCATGTCAAAAATATAGATCGCTGGGTAATTCAGATTAACACTTTATTGCTTGTTTTACTTGCTCTAATGCCATTTTCTGCAGCTTTACTTGGTCGTTATCCCAACTTTCCAGTTAGCCTTGAACTATATGGCATCAATATTTTGATTATCTATTTGGTTATGTTTACATTAGTTGAATACATTTGGCGAAGCGAAAATATAGAGAACGGTGAAATTCCAAAACGAGTTCGAAAACAAGGGAAAATTCGGCTTTATATCTCGATTGTTTGTACAATTCTTGGGTTAATTTGTTCGATGTTTAGCTATCATGCGGCTATTATTTTTTATATTATTCCATTGATATTTAGCAATGTCCCAGGGATTTTGAACTTTATAGAAAAATTATTTGGTCTCAAAATTGAATAACATTCGTAGATTCAAACACCACAATATTGGCATTGACGATAGACACAAAAATGAATAATAACTTTATTGTAAAGTCTAATTATTATGCCGCTCTTCAACCAAAAACTCCTCTCAAACTCTGTCAATCAAAGCAGTCAATCAATCAATAGCGAAATTAAAGCAAGGCTTCAAGAATATTTTCAAGATACCATAAAAAGAATTGAATCCAAAACCTTCGGCAAAGAAGAGTCAGAAAAAGCACCATTTTTGCAAAAGATGTTCGAACTTTTAGGATTCCGATTGCACTATAATTTGGAGTTTGAGTACAGTGTTAATGGGCGTAGTATTGATGCAGTTCTGAGCAACCAAAATGAAACGAATGT
>JAYTWQ010000131.1:0-2801 GCA_043743355.1 bacterium
CATTTTTGTCTTGATTACTCGTTCTCTAGATCCTGAAACAAGTTCAGGATGACAATCGGTGATTTCTAATCCGAAATTTAAAATAGATTGAGTATAAAATCTGATATTCTAAGTTTAGACCTCCTGCACATCTCAAAAACTTGTCGTAATTTAATCATTTTGTGTAGAATAAAGGAATGCATAATCCATCTAGATATTTAGCAACAATTAGAAAACTAGAGGTGAAAGTTGAAGATTTTAGAAGATTCTGTGGCGTGCTTCCAGAAATATTTGATATGATTGGTTGTAGAATTGAAAAAGTCAAAATTCAATGGAAGAACAGTCAAACGAGTTGAAGAGGTGTTAGTCGGAGCGAATAACTTCAAACTACCTTCCAAGAAAATACTTAAGAATAGCGAGTTAGAATTACAAGCTGTAATCGTTGATGTGACAGAAGTTCAGATTCAAAGTGAGAAGTGGGGCTGGACTTGTTCTAGTCAGAGCCTCGTCACGACAAGACCAAAAAGAAAAAGATTCAAAATAGGAAAAAAAATCAAAAATCGACTTAATCTTCGAAAGTAATATTGGTCTGATAAAGTGAGAAGTGGAGGTCTGGGTCTCCCATACTAGAGCCTCGTCACGACAAACATAAACACACTCAAAAAGCTCAAGTATTTATCGATTCAAAACCTAACAGTAAAGGCAAACATAGGATCTTAACAACTGACTTTAGTAAAAGTAGAACTTATGATTTTGAGATATTCAAGAAAAACAAGAAGACACTAAAATCTCTAAGAAACAAAACCAAGCTAGCTGACAAAGCATATATCTCCAAAGATTACCAAATAACTAATAAAATCAAAACACTACATAGGAAACATAAAATTTGGGAAACTTTGACGCCTTTGACAAAGAATGAGTGGATCTGCTGGATTACTTATTTTAAGAAAGAAGAAACTTATCAAAATCATCTTGATAGACTTTTAATTCATCTACTTGAAGGCAAAAGAAGGCTTTGCTGCTGGATCGGCTGCCCTCATCGTAAAGATCATCCGAAGAAGGTTTATACTGCAAAAAGTAAACGGAGGGTAAAATTGTAATAAATATCTCTTGCATGTTTTATTCAAATAATAGTTTTGTTTTACAATTATGTAGATCTTTTACTTATAGTTACGATCATATATTCGAAAAAACCTAATTGACACTAAACATACACTCAATCTATTTTAAATTTCGGATTAGGAATTACCGATTGTCATCCTGAACTTGTTTCAGGATCTAGAGAACGAGTAATCAAGACAAGAATGCAAATTCGATATTCTAAGTGTGAAAAGTATACCACATAAATTTAAAGTTAGCACAATTCTTTGAGTATAAATTAAATTTAATTTTTGGTTAATGAATACTGTTAGCTAAATATTATACAAAATTGCAACCTTTGTAATTACTTGATCTGAACCCTTTCATAAAGGCATCTTTTCGCTGTTGACTACTGCCATGAGTCCAAGTTTCTGGACTAACTTTAACATTCTCAATCTTTTGTATGTGGTCGTCTCCTACGGCTGCAGCGGCATCCAAGGCTTGTCCGATCTCTGATTCAGTTATTACGCCTTGACTTTCTACTTGACCTGACCAGAATCCCGCATAGCAATCGGCTTGTAATTCTACCTGAACTGACTGCTTGTTGTCCTGTCTATTGGATTTTTCAAACACTCCAACAAGGTTCTCTATGTGATGTCCTACCTCGTGCGCCATTACATATGCCTCCGCCACATCGCCGCCCCTCGCTCCGAACCTGCTAGTTAGTTCTTCAAAAAAAGTTTCGTCCAAATAAACCGTCTGATCGACTGCGCAATAATGTGGTCCAACTGCGGAAGTAGCTCCACCACAACCAGAATTAGTAGAACCTCTGAACAGAACCAATTTTGGAGCTTTGTAATTACTGCCAATTTGTTCTTTCCAAATTTCGTTATTTGAGCCAATTACTTTTTGAGCAAAGCCTTTGTAATTCTTCGTGTCTTTGAATTCGCCTTGAGAAACACTAGTTTGAATCCCTCCAGATTGTTCCAAAACATTTTGGATATCGCTAAGGCTACCGCCAGAAAGAGCCACAAATCCAACTACAAGAATTGTTCCAACGATACCAATTCCTGCAGGAATAGACGGTCCACGACGATCTTCTACATTGCCTTCACTTTGAATTTTGTCCCAATTTGCCATGAGTATATAATTACAAAAAAATGAAATTAGTGCAAGTTTATAGACAATATGAAATAGAAATTTAGAATGAATAATTGACTCAATTTTCAAATTCAGTTTTAGTATTATTATATGTTAAAAGTATTCGGAATAATCAATTGCTCAACTGTCGTCAAAGCTCGAAAATGGCTAGAACAAAACTCAATTGAATACACATTTTGGGATTACAAAAAATCAGGAATTGATAAAGAGCATTTGGAAGAATGGTGTGGCGTGCTTGGCTGGGAAAAAGTCCTTAATCGGGCAGGGATGATGTGGCGTAAGGCGTCAGATGAAGACAAAACCAAGGTTGTCGATCAAAATTCTGCAATAGCATTCATGCTAAGAGTTCCGACTTCGATCAAAAGACCAATTGTTGAGACTGAGAATGGGCTATTGCTAGGCTTTGATCCAGAAAGGTATTCTGAGAAATTGAGATAAAAGATTGGTTATTGAAATTAGTTGTTGTAAAAAATCAAATGACTTATACAATTTTAAATCTGTGGGAAGGATAATTTTGTGAGTATAGTTAAACAGTATTTTCACATTCACAATACTAGATTTGCAACTTTGTCTTGAATCTT
>JAYTWQ010000132.1:0-5632 GCA_043743355.1 bacterium
ATTATACTTACCATAGAATGAGTTGTCAAATTAGAGGAATTTTTATGATAATTGGTATGAATATTTAATCTTTTTTGTACATTTTGAAGAATACAAATATTTTAAAAGAATAAGAGAATTATTTCCTGATTTTGTATTAAAACCAATGTCAACTTTTACACCAGAATCGAATTCTCCCTAACTAAAGACTTGGTGCATTAGACTTGTTCCAACGACGCAGGTGTCCCAAGAATGAAGCCCAACAAAGTTTTGAAGAGGGTAAGCTTAGTTGTGTCAAAGTTGATTTGAGATTAAGTGTAATATAGATATTTTGGTAAAACAAAAATCCGATTGACAAAACATCTGGAATCTTACCTAATTATTGTATTATGGCATTAGGCAAATCACTCGGCAACATTCTCGGCGACTACTTCGGTGAAGAAAAAGAAATCAGCACACAAACAAAACCCAAAAAAGACAAATCCGACAACGGTGTAATCCAAGAAATTCCAACGAATGCAATCCGCCGTGCAGTTCATCAAACTCGTGTTAATTTTGACCCAGATACAATTAAGCAGCTGGCGATGAGTATAGAAGAAAATGGTTTGATTCATCCAATAATGGTACTTCGTGATAGTGACAAATTTGTATTACTTTCTGGAGAAAGGAGATTGAAGGCTTATCAGTTATTAGGCAAAAAAATGATACCAGCAATTGTTAGGGAGTCAATTAGCTTGACCAAACAGCAGCAGGCCATGTTGACAGCCGTTGAAAACCTGCAAAGGGAAGATCTTTCTCATCTGGAACTAGCCAAAACATTCGATATGTTAATCAAAGTCAATAAGATTGATGGCTCAAAATTAGCCCGAAAATTAGGATATACTCCTCAATATGTTAATAATTATCTAAGACTTTTGATTGGCTCACCAGCTGTACAGGAGGCTCTTTTGTCCAAAAAAATTACTGAAGGTCAAGCAAGGCATTTGCTCCAATTAGGATTCGAACTACAAGACAAGTTACTTGCAATAATTATCGATCAACAGCTTTCGGTGATGCAGATTGCAAAGTTAGTCAAACAGAATTTGGAAAACAAAAAAACAAAGCCTCAAGTATTCACAGATGTTCCCGAGTTTATCTCACCAAAAGTAGAAAGCTTGTGCAAAGGACTACCTAATCCAAAAGTAAAATACAGCGGCGATGACAAGGTTGGTCGTCTAGTAATTGAGTGGAGGAGTTAATGTACCCTAAATTGTGATTGAATTTGCAAAAAGTAAAATTGGAGTACGTTACCCATTGTCAAAGAGGTCAGAGCGGTAGCGATGGGGGATTTTAAAGTTGGTTTTTTTATTTTGACAAAGCCATATAAGGAAATTAAACTTGTTTTCCAGAGAAAGTGAAGTAACCTCTTTTTTTTGTACGGAATTAAGAAAATTCACTTAGTTATAAAACAACTACAGATTTTTCGCGATGCTCGCAATGACCATTCAGTTTTGATCAGTACAATATCTGTGTGAGATGGGTGAATTTTAGTCTCTATTTAAGTTTAAAAAAGGCACCCTTGCCAAAATCAAATTTTTGATTTAACATCTGAATATTATGCTAAAACCTACAGGTCTAAAGAACGGAATAAATATTGTTAGAATCCCGCGAACTAATTGTAACACTGTCGTTGTCGGGCTGGTTGTTAACACTGGATCAGCAGTTGAAGACGGTTATTTTCCTCAGGGAATTAGTCATTTGGTTGAAAGGATTTTTTGGCGCGGAACGTACAAGCATTCTTCATCAAAACATTTGAATTTAGCTTTGGAAAGCATGGGAGGTTCTTTTTATAGTTTTACGACCCAAGAGACAATACAGTTCTACATTACAGTACCAGCCTCGAACCAATATAAGGCTATTTCTTTCTTGGCTGAGATCATTCAGCGATCATATTTTGACGCCAGAGATGTTGAGAATGAAAAAAAGATTCTTATCGAGGAGCAAAAGCAAGCTAATCAGAATATGGATCAAGAGATTCAGGACATATCTTTGGCTAATTTGTATTCCAATTCAAGCTTAGGTTTGCCGGTCAACGGATTCATCGAAAGCATCAATCAGATTGACCATAGCCAGGTTTTAGATTACTTATCTCACCAATTTGTTCCAAACAAAACGACCGTTGTAATAGCTGGGAATTTTGATTCCAAAAGAACAATGGAGTTGATAGAACAAGAGTGGAGTGTCTGGAACCCCAAAACCAAAAAATTCATCGATCCAATATTGAACAATGATGACAATCGTGAATTGCCAAAGATTCATTATAGACAAAGAGGTGTAGCTCAGACTCATCTCGCGGTTAATTTTGTGCTCGATGAAGGTCTCAAACCATTATTGGTCATGCAAAATCCAGAAGGTGAACAAGAGATTGTAGAGCCAACTCAAGAAATGATTGAAAGCAGAATACATCAAATGGTTGTTTTGTTGGTGTTGAATGCGATATTGGGGCAGGGATTTAGTTCACGGTTATGGACCAAAGGAATTGAAGAAGAATTATTGTTTAACAAGGTCGAAAGTAATTTGGTCTATTTTTCTAATTCCAGCTTTTTGACGATTCTTGCTAATACTGAGAACTTGCAGTTTTCATTCGGGCTAGAGTGTATTATGTCTATTCTGGACTCTCTCAAGCGAACAGCAGTTTCTATTAATGAGATAGCTAAAGCAAAAGAATTCCTTAAGGGTAAGTTTATTTTGGAGCACGAAAACTTACTTTCGCATGTCCTGTGGCAAATGGACAATTATGTTAATTCAGGTACAGTATACGAAATTAGCGATATATTAGAAAAAATAGACAAAGTAGAATCAGCACAGGTCCGCTCTATGGCGCTGGATTTATTCGTACCTCAGAGACTATCGATCTCAACACTTGGTACAGCCAAAGAAACCAGATTAGTGGATAAATTAATAAAAAAATATCTTGGAGCATAGTTTGACAAAATAATTACAAAATTGTACAATAAGTACAAAAACAAATATTATATTACTTTATGCCCAAAAACATTACAAAACAGACCAAATTCATTCGGCTTCCACTTGATGATCTTATGATGTCTATCATCCAACCAATTATGGACGAAAATCCTTTTTTTAGTGAACTAGATGCAATCAGGTTTTTAATCGGAAGACAAATAAAAGAAACTCATTTGAAACAAAAAAAAGATGCTGGTCAAAGATTGTCAAAATTTTTGTCGAATCAAATAATAATAACATTGACCCCAGAAGAAAAAATTAAATTTTTGGAAGAATATTCAGAATTTGTATTATTGCCAGATTAATGATAAAATTCAAGAATTTCTAAAGCGGTTTGCCAAAATAAAAAATAAATGATAAACTTAAAAGACTATAAATTTAACACAACAATTATTATTTCATTACACACACAAAACGAAAACATCTCAAATCAAAATCCTTTAGAACATTTAGCATTGGTCTCGTATCTTAAAAAGAAAGAACCAGAGGCTCAACAAAAATTTATAGAACAAAAAGATAAATCTTACAACGGTTTAAATTTAGACGAAGTTAGAACTGAAGCAATTCTTTCAACGTATGAATCATTGGATACAGATGTTTTACTAAATTCACTAAAAAGTTTGAACCCTGTTGATATTGAATATATTAATCATATAATTTTTGGCTGGGGAGTTCAATATAAAAATATAAATAAAGAAAGTCAAGATTCGAAAACTATTGCAAATATAATACTTCGTAGAAATGAAGTAATGAAAGATGTTTTAGAAGATAGTAAAGGATACAGTGAAATGAAATATGACGAAAAACTAACAAATATTGAAAAATACTTACAAGACATAAAATAAATAGCATATTATAGTTTTAAATTTCCCATCCAAGGGAATTTTTTCTTGCTTAATTTAGTTATTTAAATGAAGTATAGTTATTAACAATGTCTAATTTTATCAAACCAGCAAACACTTTTCTATATTCTAAACCCAATAACACTTGACAGAACCTCAAAAATATTCCACGATTACCAGAGCGTTGTGAAAGAACAACATAAGTTTTACAGATAGTTTGTGTATTATTCAGTAACCGAATATTATTCTTTTTTGTTGAGAGTTTGATCCTAGCTCAGGATTAACGCTGGCGGCAGGCTTTACACATGCAAGTCGAACGGTGATGTAGTTGTAGTAATACAATTATTGAACAGTGGCAAACGAGTGAGTAACAAATAGGAACATCCCTTTAGTTGGAGATAGCTAGTTGAAAGATTAGGTAATACCCGATGTGATCGAAAGATTAAAGCCGCAAGGCGCTAAAGACATGGCCTATTTCCTATCAGGTAGTTGGTGAGGTAATGGCTCACCAAGCCGAAGACGGGTACCTAGACTGAGAGGTCGATTAGGCACGCTGGGACTGCGACACGGCCCAGACATCTACGGATGGCAGCAGTGGGGAATTTTTGGCAATGGACGAAAGTCTGACCGAGCCATGCCGCGTGGAGGATCAAGGCCCTTGGGTCGTAAACTCCTGTGGAGATCTACTAAAAAAATGAAGAGATCTCTAGAAAGGAGCTGCAAACTCTGTGCCAGCAGCAGCGGTGATACAGAGGCTCCGAGCGTTATCCGGTTTCATTGGGCGTAAAGCGTTCCGAAGGTTGTTTAGTATGTCAGTATTTAAATACCGCAGCTTAACTGCGTGTGTGGTACTGAAACTGCTAGACTAGAGGTACAAAAATGTAGTTGGAACTTTGCAAGTAGGGGTGAAATCCGTTGATATGCAAAGGAACGCCAAAAGCGAAAGCAGACTACAGGGTGTATCCTGACACTGCTAGGACGAAAGCGTGGGGAGAGAATGGGATTAGATACCCCAGTATTCCACGCCCTAAACGATGAGTGCTTGCTATTAGACTAAATCAATCTGGTTTGGTGGCAAAAGCTAACGCTATAAGCACTCCGCCTGTATAGTACGGTCGCAAGACTAAAACACAAAGGAATTGACGGGAACCCGCACAAGTAGTGGATTATGTGGTTTAATTCGATAGTAAGCGAGGAACCTTACCTAGGCTTGACATGTTAGTAGTAAAATGTGGAAACACAGATGATCTAGCTTGCTAGAAGCTATCACAGGTGATGCACGGTCGTCGTCAGCTCGTGTCGTGAGATGTTCGGTTAAGTCCGAAAACGAGCGCAACTCAAATCCTTATTTATTTAATGTATAAGGAGACTGCCTGTGTTTAAACAGGAGGAAGGATTGAATGACGTCAGATCAGCGTGTCCCTTATGTCTAGGGCTACACACATAATACAATGGGAAGGGTACAACAAGACCGCTAAGTCGCAAGGCCAAGCAAATCTCTAAAACCCCCCCTAGTACAGATTGGAGTCTGCAACTCGACTCCATGAAGTTGGAATTACTAGTAATCGCGAATCAGCCTCGTCGCGGTGAATACGTTCTCGGGTTTTGTACACACTGCCCATCAAGGTTTGGGAATTGAGAGCGCCCCAAAATGTCAGTTTTGGCATTGAAGGCGAGTTCAGTGACTGAATTTAAGTTGTAACAAGGCATCCGTAGCGGAAGCTGTGGATGGATTACCTCCTTTTTAAGGAGATTCGGTATAGTTAGTGTCAATACAACTATACCTACATGATTGATAATATTTA
>JAYTWQ010000133.1:0-2762 GCA_043743355.1 bacterium
GTAGTACTCACACTTTCAAAAAACCTCATTCAATTTTGATGCCGCCGCCTAATCTCACTGGTGATCTTCATGCTGGGCATGCTTTTCAACATTATCTCATGGATACTTTGTCGCGGCTAGCTAGGCAACGAGGCGAGCAGAATCTTTGGTTCCCTGGAGTGGATCACGCTGGCTTGCAACTCGAAGGTGTGATTGACAAATTGATTAAGAAAGACGAGTTTGATGAGATATTAAAAAAGTCTCCTTATTTGGAGGGCAAAATAACTCCGACGCAAAGCGTCACCCCTTCACAAAGTGTATTATATGCTAGTGAGGGGATTCTGAAACAAGTTCAGAATGACAGCGGGGTTCAGAGTGACGGTTTGATTAAGGGAAATAGTTTAATTGAGGTGAATAGGATTGGCGACATTCCAAAAGATGATTTGCCCAAATTCATTAAGCAAAATCATCCTGATCTATGGCTCGAATGTGCTTGGTTCAAGGTCAACTTGTGGAGAGACAACCAAAAGAACCAGGCTGCGGTCCTCGGGGATACTCCAGATTATTCGCGTTCACTTTTTACTCTCGACGATCAGAATATTGAAATGGTTAATTACGCTTTCCGCAAATACTGGGAAGACGGTCTAATCTACAAAGGTTCGTATCTCGTGAACTGGTCCGTTGGACTGCAAACTGCATTGTCTGATGTGGCTGGAGAGATAGAATACGAAAAAAGAATTGATCCGTTTGTGACTTTTGAGTATAGATTGTTTAAAAAAGAAAACAATACTGTCATTCCCGGCTCGATCGGGAATCCCCTAGCTCTTGACTCCGAATTTCATCCACTCAACAAATCAATTCTTGTTGGAACCGTAAGACCAGAAACCGTTTTTGGAGATTATGCAGTTGCTATACACCCTGACATTTTTCTCAGAGATTATTCAAAGTTTCGGCAACTTTTGGATTCCAAAGAACTTTTTGTTCAGATTCCACTTACGAACAGATTTATTCCAGTAATTTTAGCCGAAGAGGTCGATCCAAACTTTGGTTCTGGTAGTCTCAAAATAACGCCAGCGAATGATATTGTGGATTATGACATTTTTAACAAATATCTTGAAGGGGATTTTGAGAGCGCGATTGGTAGAGATGGTAAGCTAACTGAGATATGTGGAGAATACATAGGTTTGACTGTAGAGGACGGTCGAAAAGCAACAATCAAAGCTTTGGTTGAAAATGGTTTTGTACCTCGTAAAGTTGGTTTGAATTCGGATTGTGAGGGGATCCCCAGTCAAGCTGAGGATGACGGCGTGGTTGGGCTGCGAAAAGAAGCTAAGGACTATTTTGGGATAGAGTTTGTTGAGAGTATCAATCCAGAAGGATATCAAATCGACTGGAACTATTCGCACAACGTGACAATCTGTGAGCGTTCCAAAACTGTAGTTGAGCCGCTAATCTCCGAAGAGTTTTTTATATCTTATCACAAAGAATTCAACTGGAAACCTATTGCTAAAGATGATAATGCTAGTATCGCAAACCGTGGCAAAAAAACAAATCTTCAAAAACTGGGAATCGAGGCTGTCAAAAAAACAAAATTTTATTCTCCAGAATACGAAGAACGAGGAATTAATTTCTTGGAGAATATCAAAGATTGGTGCATTAGCCGTGATCTAATCTGGGGTCACAAAATGCCCGTTTGGTATAATCTTGATACCAATCCTGAGCGTAAGTTTTGGAGTTATGAAGAAATGGAAAAGTCCCCCTATTTAGGGGGTGGCAGCGAAGCTGACGGGGGTAGTTTTACCCAGAATCAACACTTTGCAATATCTTCTACTCGGCCTACAATTCCAGGCAATTGGGTGCAAGAAGAAAAGATTCTCGACACTTGGTTTTCGTCTTGTCTGTGGCCACTATCGACTCTGCAGTATAAAGAATATGTGTATAATAAAAAAGAAAAATCAAATGTTGTATTAATTCATGGTGGTGAAATTTGGCAAAATAAAGAAATTTATCGATCCAAAATTGATGCTGGAGAACTCAATTGGCTATGGTACAAGACCAATCATGATTCTAAAAAAACATACAAGTCTGATCTAAAAGTCTTTTGTAAGGCTAATAATATCTCGTTCATAGATCCGCAAATGCCAAATAAAGCAAATGCTGATTATTCCAAGTGGAAAACGGTTTTTGAGCAATCTTTACCATTTATCAATTCTGAAACTACGCTGGTTGGTCATTCCCTTGGCTCGATGTTCTTGACCAAATATCTTTCTGAAAACAAATTAGAATTCAAATCTACATTTTTGGTAAGTGGTGGTTTGTGGTCCAAGAATGAAGTTAACCTCGAAGATTTTGATTCTAATTGGGGTCTAAATGAAGATTTTGAATTATTAGAAAGCTATGGTTCTAAAATTAATATTGTTCATTCTTCAGACGATGAAGTCGTTGACTTTCAAAGAAGTTTGAACCTAAAAGAAAAATTACCAGGTGCAAATTTGATTAACCTTGATGGTTTTGGTCATTTGAATATTGAGTGCAAGGAGCTTTTGGAGTTAATCAAATCGAAGGTAAAACTGGGAATTACAACTGACTTTGAGACTTTTTACCCTACGCAAGAAATGACTACTGGCAAAGATATTTTTTATCAATGGATTGTGCGAATGACTACACTTTCGTATTATTTCACAGCTCAGATTCCATACACTGATCTAGTTATTACTCCAACAATTCTAGATGACAAAGGCAAAAAAATGTCAAAGTCACTTGGGAATGGAATGGATCCTGTA
>JAYTWQ010000134.1:0-3400 GCA_043743355.1 bacterium
ACTAATAATATAACCATATGTTCCCTTCCAAAGCAATCAAAATACTTGCCCTTACATCAATGGTTGTATCCTTTCTAGTGCCATCCATAATCTCCCGTGCAGTTAATTATGAAGTCCCATATGATGCTTGCGAACTTTCAAAGTCTTATCCGACGCTTACATTCAAAATCGATGACAAAAAAGCATTGACAAGCGGTTTACTTTTGGTCAATTGTAAAGTTGCTTTTGAATTCGAGGCTATAACTGCTAATCCAGATAACTATACGCCAATTGGACAATACACAATCGATTGGGATTACATGAAAGAAACAGCATATCTAAGTAATCCAGCACAGGGTTACAAAAATCTAAAAACCCCGAAATGGATGCCATATTTTAAAGATGTTGCCACTGGAGATTTTGGGGAAGATATTTGGAGGAATAACTTTGGAGTTCACGGAGCACCCTGGAGAGCTTATTCAGAATTCACAGGTAACCGAAAATTGACTCTGAATGGAACTCATGGATGTACTAACCTTCCAACCTATGCTGCTGACTACCTATACATGACAGTCAATTATTACAAGAAGTTAGATCAAAAAATGAAAGTATATAATTACCGATAGAATATGAACCGCTCAAGGCGGTTTTTTTTGTGCAAAATTATATTTTAATCTCTGAAGGTTTTTATTATGCCCCTTGTTAAGGGGCTGGCAGTCCCAAGACTGACTGGGGTTATTTAAGCTGTAAAAGTCAATGTTGGTTTCATTAATCCAAATAATCCTTGACACTTTCTATAGTAACACGAACTTGTTCCATTGTGTCACGGTTCCTTAACGTAACTGTATTGTCGGTCATTGTTTCATAATCTACACACAAACACCAGGGCGTTCCATTCTCATCTTGTCTTCTATACCTTTTTCCAATTGAGCCTGATTCATCGTAGTCACAACTTATTCCAGATTTTCGGAGATTCACGAATATCTCAGTTGCTTTTTCGCTCATTCCATCTTTTTTCATCAATGGCAGAACAGCTAGTTTGTATGGAGCTAGATTAAAAGGTAACTTCAGTACGATTCTAGTTTCGCCGTTGTCTAATATTTCTTCTTTATAAAACTCAAATAAAGTTGCAAGGAACATTCTACTGACACCTAATGACATTTCAACGATGTAAGGCAAATACCTTTGATTATTTTCAGGATCAAGGTAAGTAAGATCTGAACCAGAAAACTTTTGGTGTTGCTTTGTGTCATAATCGGTTCTATTGTGAACCCCTTCCATTTCTTTGAACCCTAGAGCTCCGAATTCATAATAAATATCCCAGGCTTCTGAGGCATAAAAAACAAGTTCATTATCATTGTGTTGATGCCATTTGAGTGACTCAGTGCTGAATTTCAAAAAATCTGTGTAAAAATTCCATCGATATTCTTTCCAATATTTGAACCATTCGGTTTCGGTTCCAGGTTTTACAAAGAATTGCATATCAATCTGTTCAAATTCACGAGTTCTAAACATAAATTGTTTGACAGTGATTTCATTTCTGAATGCTTTTCCTAACTGACCTATTCCAAAAGGGAGCTTTCGCCTTGTGGTTTCTTGGACCGACTTCCAATTGACATAAATATTCTGGCAAGCTTCTCCTTTAAGATAAACCAAAGTTGATTCATCCTCAACTGGACCCAAATGTGTTTTGACAAGTAAGTTAAAAACTTTAGCGTCTGAAAGTTCGTTACCTTCAGGTGATTTTATTTTGTTTTCTTTGATCAAATTGTTAAGCTGTTCTATACTTAATCCTCCAGCATTATCTGTAATTCCAGATTCTTCTACTAAGTGATCAGCTCTATATCTTTTGTGGCTAACAAGATCTTCACACAATGGATCGGAGAATCCGCCAACATGCCCACTCGCTTCCCAGACTTTAGGGTGTAAAAAAATAGCACCTTCAATTTCTACTGTATCCGTCCTATAATTAATCATCCAATCACGCCAAGCTTGAATTAAATTTTGTTTCAAAAGGGTTCCTAACGGACCCAAATCATATGTTGCAGAGAACCCCCCATAAATTTCACTTGATGGATAAACGAATCCTTTTCGGCGGCAAAAATCTACAATTGTTTTGAGTTCAGTTTTTGGATTAGACATACTAAGGATTAAAAGGTAATAAGAAAATTTTGGCAAGTAAAAAACTCCATAACGGAGTAAATTCAATCCAAAACAAGAACTAAGATAAAAGTTTGATTGTGAAAGGATAGCTATATATTTTGCCCTTGGATGCCGCAATTGCCGCACTGATCTTAAAAAAATAGTTTTAAATTTGTTTGATTCAGCCCGTGGCAAAGAAATTAAAGTGTCAATAAATATGAATTTTGTAAATTGTTATTTTTTTTCTAGTGTATTAAAAACTATTATCAATCCAGATCGCCGAATTTGCCTGCATTAAAATCTTCAATAGCTTCTACAATCTGCTTTTGAGTATTCATCAGGAATGGTCCATATGCTTCAATTGGTTCGTTAATCGGTTCGCCAGACATCAACAAGACTATACTTGCTTGAATCGCTTTAATCTTGATACAATCACCGTCGTTTTTCAACAAGACGAATTGATTTTCTATACAATTATTACCATCAACTACTATTTCTCCTTCAACTATTAACATTGCACAATTATGATTAGAAGGTATTTTAAATTCAGTTTCGGACCCTTCGTTAAGATAAATATTCCATAGATTAATTGGTGTAAAAGTTGATGCAGGACCCTTGGTATTTTCAAATAACCCAGCAATAATTTCTATTTTTCCAGAATTATTATGCAAATCTACTTTTGCAATCTGGTCTCTGGTAATTCCTTGATACGCGGGTTCAGTCATTTTGTCTTTGGCAGTTAGATTGACCCAGAGTTGTACCATTTGCATTACGCCGCCAGCCTCGGCAAAATTCTTACTATGATATTCTTTGTGCAAAATTCCTTGACCTGCCGTCATCCACTGAACTGATCCTTCGTCAATTGTTCCATGGTTCCCTCGACTGTCGTGATGTTCTATCTCTCCCTTATAAGCAATGGTTACAGTTTCAAAGCCACGATGCGGATGTGACCCAACTCCACGCAGATGACTAGAAGGTTCAAAGTATGCTTTGGCACCGTAATCACACATTATGAAAGGAGAAATCAACTTCCATGGAATAACTTGTGGAATAAAACCACTAACTTTGAAGGCGTCCCCTACCCAATGGCTTTTTGGTGGATTAAAAACTTGGTTAACGGTTCGACTAGTCATTTAATTATGATTCCTCCAAATTTATTTTAGGTCAAGCTATGAATTTTAATTATACTTTTCACACTTAGAATATCGGATTTGCATTTTTGTCTTGATTACTCGTTCTCTAGATCCTGAAACAAGTTCAGGATGACAATCGGTGATTT
>JAYTWQ010000135.1:0-2686 GCA_043743355.1 bacterium
AAAAAAGATGGTTAGAAATTTATAAACTTATGGAACAGAACTTTATACTTGGAATTCCAACTTGGATAGAGGATTACTTAAATAATCAAATTCCAATTAATGAAATTGAAATACTTTTTTTTGATTACATAAGTGAAGAATATTATTGGGGAATTCATATTTGGGATGTTGCATTTCTGCAAACAGCATTAGCGAGTGCAAAAAATGTCCTAAAAAACTTAAATTATTTAGTCCTAAAATATCCTTTGCCCAATGACCCGTCAAAGTCGTTAGAAACTTGGAACGCTAGAATGGATGATTTATCCAAAACTGATTTGCCTTTTACTAAAGATAATTTAGAGCTGTGGTTGAAAGATTTAATTGAATTACTTGAGAGTGCTATTGGGCAAAATACAAGTTTAGTTATAATGGGAGATTAGCCCAAGAAGGAATAAGCTAAACCATCGAATCTTTAACAAAAGTAATAAAACTTGCCAAAGAAGCAGCTGAAGCAAAAGTAAAAGAATCAAAACTAGATTACAATTCACAAGAAACCGCCAAATCTGACAACCTCCAATCCCTACAACAAAAAGCTGACAATCTAGCTGTACAAAACCAAAAAGCTATAGATATTCTAAAAGATCATCCTGATGCTACATTACGAGGAACCAACGAATCAATCGCAGAAGTATTAGTTGTAAAGCAGAATGAGTTAAAGGAAATGTTGGTTGAGATTGGGAGGGTGGAGAAAGAACTAACTCAACACAGGGAAAATAACTGTATCAAAGTCTTGACTCAAAATGGAGAAACGGTGTACATTGAAAAGAGTTTCTTTGAGAATCTAGAAATTCGAGCTGAAAGATTAGATCATGCACATATTGAACATCGGGGTAGTACTTCAATTGATAAAAATCAAGACAAAGAAAAGTTTTTTGAAGGTAAAAATATTCAAGAAATAGTAGAAACCATGTTAAACGATATTGAAAATGCTGAAATTAGAATAAGTAAAGTACCTGGAAGGAATATTGATAGGATAGATATTTTCTATAAATTCAATAGCCCCATTGGACATGACAAGAATGGTAATCTGTGTCAATATGTCAAATATGGCGTAGATATGCAAGGAATGCTTCGTACATGTTTTCCACAACTAAATATTAAAAAATAAAATAATTATGACTACTTTTTCTTTATTACATATACCTAGATATATTCCAACAAAATATGATATTACATCGTTAGAGCAAATTTGGCATGAAATTCGTGCAGATGAAAATATTGAAAATATTGTTACAAATTACATTAATATACCAGATGAGTTTGAACAGTATTTTGCAAGAAGTAGAAAAAACAAAGGAAATGATTGTTGGGGATTTATTAATTATGAAGGTTGGACGACTAGCTCGTGGGACAAAAAAGAAGTAGTCCAGGGGTTAGAAGATGCAAAGTATTTTATTGATAATATAGATTTTTTAATGTTAGAATACAAACAACACGAACCAAAGTATGGCACAGTTGATAATTGGCATCATGATTCAAAAATTGAAGTACTTCCTTTTAATAAAGAAAATCTGCTACTATGGCTAACTGAATTTGTTCAACTGGCCAATAAAGCATTAGAGATTGGTTCAAGTATAATAATCACTGGCGATTAACAAAGAAATTAGTATTTTAATACTTACAAAATATCATAAATATCAATCGCAGAAGTATTAGTTGTAAAGCAGAATGAGTTAAAGGAAATGTTGGTTGATATTGGGAGGGTGGAACGAGCAGAAAAAGAAAGAGTTGAACTACAAAGCCGTGAAAAAGTGGACAATCTAGTTAAAGAACTCAAGACTACAAAAGAGAGTAGTAAGGAGTATATTAATAGATTTGTTGATAGGTTAAAAGATTTGAAGGACAACGAAATAATTGAATTTGAAAAACAAGTTGGTGTAGATGTTGATAGAATAATTCGTGAACAGGAAACCTTTGCCGATCAAGGTCTGGATCTCAATCATAGACTCCCACCAGGAATGCTTCGAGCTCAAGAAAAAGCTGATGTTCTCAATAGAGTTGGTGAGGTAAATATTAATTCCCCACCTCTTATGGATGTTTTGACACGAACTGCCAATAGAGGACAACACAATCAACTATGGCAAAGACATGTCAGTGAAGTCAGAGCAGAAAACTTTGAGAAGAATGGAGTCGATAATCTTTCAGAGCAACAAATCTTCAAAATATGGTCTGATGTAGAAAAATCTGTTCCATTCTCATACGAATTACCAAACTCCATTAATCCTAATAATTACATTAAATAACTTAACAATATGTCAGATATCAATTACAAATTAAAACCAGATGAAATATATATTACTCTGATAATTAAAAACAGAAAATCTCCTACTATTTACAACTCTATTCTCAAATACACAGATGGCTTTGAGTTTAATAGTGTGTATAAATCAATTAACGGGGTAAGAGAAACACTAAATTACCAATCTGGGACTGATAATTTTAATATATATTATAATGATTTAGTTAAGTTTTCAGGGTTTGGAGGTAACGCAATAGGTTTTGTTACTGACCAAAATAATAAAACAATAATGACATATAACAATCCGGAATTTAATAGATTTTGTACAAAAATTGACTACTCGCACATCATCCCACAATCCAAACTTAACGATCTAATCTTTGATCCAGCTGTACTTAATGATCCATC
>JAYTWQ010000136.1:0-14660 GCA_043743355.1 bacterium
ACATTTTTACCAGTTCCATTAGGAAGAGTTACTGATGAACGAACTAATTGGTCTGACTTGGTTGGATTGATGTTCAACTTGGCGTGAAGTTCCATTGAAGGACCAGTTTTAAAACTTGGATTTTCTAAAGTTAAAATTAATTTGACAGCATTTTCTACAGAAAAAATTTCTGATTTGTTAGATTTGATAGCTGCTTGAACAAGTGCAAAATTTGCAGAGTACTTTTTGGATCGGTTGTTTAGTTTGATAATTTTTGCCATAAAATATTGGTAATAACGAGAATTTTGAAAATGTATCTCTTCCATTACGCTTTTTTATTGTTGAAGTGAGAACAACATATTTTTACTGAGATTTATTTGTCAGTCACTATTGTACCGTCTACATTGACAGTAGTAACTTTTCCGTCCTTGTCAACCATCTTCATATTTCCTTTTTCATCCATACTTACTGAAGCATCTTCTGTGTTGATATTAACTGGCATTCTCATCTCATTTTTGAGATCTGTTGAATCATTAAACAAGTTTTTATTTAGGTCTGCCGAATTTCCAGTCAAGGGACATGGCCCATTACAGATTCTGTCAGAAGGTTTTTTGTAGTTGTAGGAAGGATTCAAACTATTTGGTCTACCTACTTTCTTTTCTTTGTTAATAGCTGCCATGAATAAACTAAAGAAAAATGCCCCAAAAACAATTCCTATTAATAATCCTAAAGACATTGCAGCTATAAAGTTAATCACAATCCACTTATGAAACTCTTTGATACTTTCCACAAACTCTTGAGACTTAGCATCCTTATTTACTTCATCTACAATTTCGATAGATTTGTTGAGTTTGAAAGCCCCAATAATAGCCAAAGCTCCAATTGGTAACGAAAATACACCACCAATTATTACCAAAATTTGATTAAATCTTGTCCAGAATTTGTAATCTTTGGATAACTTGCTGATTTCTGGAATTGGATTGAAATTTGTTGTAACGATTGGAGTTTCTTCAGTAATTGATGGAGTAATAATTTCTGACATATTTGTATAATTTTGTGAGGAATTTGAGTTAACTTAGTATTAATCAACAACTGAGACTCCCATGTTCTTGGCTGTTCCTAGAACCATTGACATAGCTGACTCGACTTCAAAACAGTTCAAATCTGGCATTTTTTTCTCGGCAATTTCTCGAATTTGAGCCATTGTTAAAGTTCCAACTTTTTGTTTGTTGGGAGTTGCTGCACCTTTTTGAATTTTTGCAGTTTGTTTGATCAATTCTGCAACTGGTGGAGTCTTTAAGATAAAATCAAAAGATCGATCTTCGTAGATAGATACAACTACAGGAACAGCGCCTTGCATAGAACCGGTCTTATCATTGAAGTCTTTGCAGAACATCATAAGGTTAATACCGTGAGGTCCTAGAGTCGAACCGACAGGTGGTGCAGGGTTCGCTTTGCCTGCTTGGATTAACATTTTTACTTGGGTTTTTAGTTTCTTTTCAGCCATAACTAATAGAGCAAAGATTGTTTTTAGTTTGTTGTCAAGGCATTTTTTGGCTTTCCAAAACTCAATATTTGATTGACAAAATTTTAAAATATTGGTTTGATTCATCCATTCGGGGTTCGTCTAGTGGTAGGACTGTGGTTTCTGGTGCCGCCTACTGGGGTTCGAATCCCTAACCCCGAACCAAATTTATTATGTACTTATACTTTCCAACTGGGAAGCTTTTTTAATTTAAGCATTGAATTCAATAGCTAAAAGCTTAAGTCAACCTTAATATTCTCAAGCTTTTCTAGTTCTACGATTACACTTGCTTTTACTTCTTCTATTTTTTGATATTTGTATGCGATTTCTTGTTGGGCTTCCATGTCAAATTCACCTTTTGAATTAATTAGAATTGGAATTTCTATATTTTTTATCATATTTGCTGTTAACATTTTGTTGCTGTCTCCCTTAGTATAGTACTTAAGATTGCTTCTAAGAAATGAATAAATGTAATCTAAATCAATAATTATATTATTTTTTGTAGATAGCAGACCACAATTGTTTGTAATTGAAAACCGACCTTCTCGTAAAAATGCTGTTCCAGCATTAGCCCCACGAGTAGTCCAAGTAATTCCATTCAAATCGTGGTTAAAAGTCTTAATCATTCCTAATAATCCATTATTTAATGTATTTGATGAGTATATTGGGTATTCACCAATGTTACTGTTAATAAATGTTTGAGTCAAAGCCTTTCCTTGAACTATTGTAAAAATATCATCTACTTTAACATTTTTAAATACATAATCGTTCGCAATCTTAACATTAATACTTTGGATTTGTTTTTTGTATTCGGTTATTTTTTCTTTTATTTCCTCAATAGATTTAATCTTGCTTGACGTTTCAATCTGAGTTTCTAAATCAATTTCTCCATTAGCATTAACAGGTATTATAATCGGTACATCAATTACCATATTCGGGTACACTTTGGTGAACTCATCTTGTCCACTTTCTCCTTTTCTCCCTTTAGCCATATTTCTAAATATAGGTTCGATTTGGTTTTTTACATACCCAAGGTCGATGTTTTGTATTTTTGGAACAAGTAATGCTCTGTCTCCATTTATTGAAAATTGACCATTGATTATTTTTATATAACCAGCAAACCCATTTGTTGCCCATGTCAAAAATTCTCCTTCAAGATCAAAAGTATTAATAATAGTCAATGGTGCAATGTTAGACGCTGAATATACTGGATAACTGCCCTTGTTAATGTCACCATACTTTTTTGTATAAACGGATTTACCTTTTTTGATTTCAAACAAATCACTTAATTTATATCTTTTTAATTCAATTTTAGATTTTTTTTTACTAACAATTCTTTTATTTCATCTTGGAAGTTTCCAATATTAGTTCCAACATCATTGATTAAATTTGCAAATTCTAATAAATTTATTGTTTCTTGCTTTTCAGCGATTCCAAGCTTAATTTTTTCTTCATCACTCCACCACTTATCAATTATCCAACTGTTAGACTGTTCAATTGTTTCGATGAATTTTGTGATAGACTGGAACTTACATCGTGGGTTTATATTATTTTTGATAAAGTAGTCTTTACTATTTTTACTTGCATTAAATAACTCAACAGCATCGTTAAGATCATCTTGTTCAATATCAAACCTATAAATATCTCTACTTTCACCAACTTCACTGGCTAGATAAGTAAAAACTGGAGCAGTTTGGATTTCTGAATTACTAAGTTTTTTAGTAATAGCTAAAATGTATGTTTTTTTGCTGGTTGTGAAAAAAGTGTTTAAAGGTAATGAAATAATCCCGTCAATGATGCATTCGTCAAGTATAAATTTTCTTAGATTTTTGTCATTTTGACGATTAAAAATACCATCTGGAACAACAATAAAAGACTTTCCCCCTGGTTTGAGCGATCTAATAATCCATTCCATAAATAATCCTTCCACGCCCATTCCATTAATTTTATAGTAAGTACTAAGATCACCATTTTTGCTTATTTCATCTTTGAGATTACTACTACCGCTGGTTACATACGGGGGATTGGCTAAGATTATATCAAATTCATCTTTTCTTATGTCCTGTAAGGTACCAAGTATATTTTTGTTTTTGAGTTCAAACGAATCGTTAAAATATTGTGCAAATTGTGGAGTAATATCGCTATTTTTCCTAATCAAATCTGACATATAAATCAACATATTTGCTTTTGCAAGAATTATGGTTCGTTGCTCATCTTTATCAAAGCCTTTGTCCACCCCCCAAAGTTTAATTTTAGAAATTAGTTTACCATTTTTTACTTCAAAAAAGTCTTCAATATTGTCATTACAGATCAAGGCTTCTAATAAAAACTTTCCAACTCCACAAGCTGGATCACAAATTGAAACGCCAGGTTTGATGTCCGATTGAGCCATTTGCACCATGGCTTTAACTACTTTGAGCGGGGTAAAAAATTGACCTAGGTTTTTTTTGCTAATACTTTCTTTCAAAAAAGTTTCGAATAACTTGCCTTTAAAATCTTTATCAATATTGGTTAATTCTCCACCACCATCTTTCTCACTACCGAATTTCTCAAGAATTTTTTTAAATACTGTACCATAACCCTTTACAGCAATATCGTCTTTACTTACAAAAATCGTACCATTGATGATAGTTGTTTTATCTTCTCCAGCTGGGAATAATTTTTTAATCTTAATTCTAATTGTTTTAGCATAATAATCCAAAACCTCTTCTTCAGTTTCTTCTTGAAATTGTGCCATTAAGAATTTATAGCTTAGACGACCTTTTAAAACTTCCAAGTCACTAAGGTATTTAAAAATAAACAACTCTACAAAGGTGTAAAGACAATTCTCTGGTGCTGCCCCACTAACACTCCAAAGGTCTTGCCAAATACTTTTTGCTAATTTTGTAGGGTTTTTTAGCCTGGCTTCAACTAATCTAGAATTATCAATCTTGATGCAATCAACAATTTTTTCTATTAGTTTTACAATATCAGAATTTTTTGAATCAAAATTAATTTTAAGTTGATTTCCATTTTCATCTTTAATTTCTTCACCACTTAGAGCATTTATCCATATTGTCTCGAGGCTATCTGTGGCAATTACAAGTTTTGCACCAAGAGCTTGAGCTACTTCTAAACCTTGAATACTTGCTTAAGATTTTTGTTTAATATTTTTAAATTCTTTAACATTTTTATTTTCAATTACGGCAATAACTTTTTGTTTATCGACTATAACTCCATCAGGCTTTCGTTTCTCAAAATCTTTATAATCCTTGTTAGGAATAATCTTTGCATTTTTAAGTGCGGACAGGTTCGTAGCTCCTATGTTATAAAAACTCCAATTACCAACCTTTTCTGGGTTTTTCAAATAATCTCTTTGTAATAATTCTTCTGAAGACATATTTTAATTAAGATGAATTTTTGGAAAGGAGTCAAACTAATTTAATACTTCACATCGACAACTCCACTTTTTTGATCGTATTCAATTTGTTGTTTTTGAGTTAACAATTCACCTTTGACACTCTTTAGTCCTTCTGTACTAAAGTTTTTGACTGTTTTGTCTTTGTGTACAGCCTCCATTATGTCATGCCAGATTGAACCTGTAACTCTTGACGCGGATGCTTCTTGACTCATGTTTTGATTATCGTTCCGACCAGCCCACAAACCAACTGTGTAATAAGGGCTACCTCCCATTACCCAAAAGTCTTTTGGACCGTTGGAAGTTCCAGTCTTTGCAGCCACACGCCACTTTTTGTCATTAAGCTCTAAGTTGAATCGAAGCGCTCCAAATTCCCTAGCACGTGTTTCGTAGTCACTCATTACATTTGTAGTTTGTCTCGCAACAGATGGATCGATAACTGCGTCTACATCTGGATAGAATTGACTTTGATAATTTTGATAAAAATCAACTTCTTTTCCAGTATTGTCTTTGCCCCCAATGCTAATAAAAGGTGTTGCAGTACGTAGATTACCTTCTTGCAAGAGTGTATTAAAACCTGTTGTGTGTGATATCATAGTTACTTCACAACCTCCTAATGCCGAAGATACAAAACAGCGATTTCGGTAGGCAGTTTTGGCTTGAGCTGTATTATTGCAAATACTTTCGCCGTCACCACTGGGAATACATGGGAAATTCACACCAGACTTTTCAGCCAGATTAAATAAGCCATTCAAAACTAATTCGTTCCTAGAATAAGGATCGGCCTGCCAGCCATTATTACTTTTTTCTTGGGTTCCGAGCAATAGTGCTTTGACTGCTGGGATATTAAGTGAGTTTTGTAATGCGTAATGTGTAGATACAGGACCATTAAAATTACCCGAAAAATTCTTTGGCACATAACCATCCCAATTGATTGGAGCGTCTTTGAGAATCGTAGATGGACTATATCCATTGGACCACATGCTGGCATAGACGAATGGTTTGATGCTCGATCCTGGTTGTCTTGGACTAGTGGTAATATTAACCTTACCGTCTATATCGTTCCTATTGTAATCTATCGATCCGACCATAGCTAGGATCTGACCAGTTGGGCCATCCATAACTATAGAACCAGCGTTACTGGCATACACTGAATTGAGACCTGCTTCTGAATCGGCAATTGTTTTCTCAACCTTTTTTTGCAAAATTGGGTCAAGTGTTGTAATTATTTTAAGACCGCCTTCGTAAAGGTTTTTTTCACCAATTGTTTTTTTGAGTTCATTGGTAATATACTCCCGAAAATGAGGAAACGGGTCTTCAATCCTGGATGTAACAAATGCAATTTTGTTTCCATCACGCAATTCTTTAGCTTTAGCAACTTCTGCAACTTGAGCTTTTTGATCTTGTAATCTTTTGAGTTCGATGTCTGAATTAACCCATTTTGCGATTGTTCCGTCATCATCTACTGGAAGATCAAGCGTTCTAAGTTTGAACAAGCAAGAGTTTTTTCTTTCTATCAAGTCTTTCCAATTTTGACTTTCTGGTTTGCCGATTCCTTCTGGATATTTACCTGGGCTTTGAATCATCGCAGCCAAAAAGCATGCCTCTGGTGGTGTTAATGCAATTTTATCGGCATTTTTTTCATCGATCGATCTTCCATAATATGCTCTTGATGCCTGCTCAACTCCATATGCATTTCGACCAAATGAAACCCAATTCAAATACGCTTCCAAAAGATCTGTGTGGTTTTTTTCTTGATTCAGTTTGATTGCTGTAATTAATTCTTTGACTTTTCTATCTACGGAATTATCTTTTTGGTTTGTCATTACTTTGACCAATTGCTGGGAAAGACCTGAACCACCACGGCACGAGTCGCCGCCACTAATCAAACATTTTTGCATCGCTCCAAGCATATTCTTCCATGGAATCCCTTGTTCATTCTTATAAAAATTCTCATCTTCAAGTGAAATTACAGCCAGTTGCATAATCTTCGGAATTCTACTAATAGGCACGAATTCACGACGCTCTTCTTTGAAAAATTCATATATTTTGGTTTGTCCATCTCGTGCATAAACAACTGAACTCTGAATTGGTTGCTTCAGAATTGTAGCTAGTGAAGGGGAGCTGGTCCAGAGATCTATGAACAAAGCCAAAGAAGTTGCGACTAAAACGAATCCTATGATAAGGAAAATTGAAATAAAAGTTGTAAATTTGTAACTGATTATATTAATCGGAAGTGACAAAAACCAAATTTTTTTCTTAATGACTGAACTGAATTTGCTATTTTGTTTGTGACCAACAACTGGAATTTCCTTAACACTTGTAATACTTTTGAGATTCATTCCAGTGCCAACTTTCGAACCAGCAGACACAACCCTGACTATTTGGTTTTCTTTTTTGACTCCAATGAACTTGTCTAGGAATAGGTTTTCTTCTTCTGGAAAAACTAATGCTTTGACATCTTGGTCGAGGTTATTGTCACTAAATATTGGCATTAAATAAAGGTTTTTCTATAATTCTAAATCGCAAATTCCAATCTAGAAAATAATTACAAAACCGTATTTTGTCAAAGTGAATTACATAATCCACACTTAAAGTTTTAGTAAACAATTTCAATCGTTATCCTCCGCTTTACTTAGGATCTCAAAAAATCTGCAATGTAACATTTTTAAATTCGATATTCTAATCATAAAGGTCATAAATTAAATCCAATCTTCAGTTTTCAAACCTTTAATTCGTTCAAAGTGTTTAGTGTTGTTGGTTACAAGAATCAAATCATTTGCGAGGGCTTGGACTGCAATCATAATGTCAAAATCTTCAATAATAATTCCCGAATTTAACAAATCAACCTTAATATTTGAGAATAACCTTGATTCCTTTGACCCAAAAGAAAGAACTGGAAAAGTTTCATAAATTAATTCATAATCGTTAATGAGTTTTAAACTTTTAATTCTTTTGGCACCTACAAAAGATCCTATTTCACAGATACAACTCAGAAATATTTCATTACTATGTTTTGCAAACTTTGTTTCGATATTGATATTTCCTCTTATCAAAAAACTCAAAATGTTCGTATCAACCAAATACATAAAATTAATTTGAAACCTTAAAATTCTTACGAAAATTTTTCCCTACCTTGTCTGCTTTAGTTATATTTTTATCTGAAACTTTGTTTTGTTTTAATTTTGCTATCAGAATGCTAGCCTTGTTAATTCCTGCTAATTTGGGTGCAATGCTTTGTTGGATTTTAGATCTAATAAATGTGCTCAATGGCATATTTAGATTGCGAGCTTCTTGCTCCAAAATATATTTTTCTTCATAAGAAAATCGAATTGGAATAGAATATGTTTGCATAAATGAATTTTTGTATATTAAAATTTTTGTATATTTTATACATTTTGTCAATTTTTTTTGACTCAGGTTATCGAATTTCAAACTGTGTAATGACCCAACTTTAATATAACCAGTCACATTCAAGTTGACAAACATTTGGTTGCAAGTATAACATTTTATAAACCTTGACAAAAATGACCTGATATAGCTATTATTAGCGTATTATGTTAAATTCAGAGTTAGAAATTCTTAAGTTTTGGCGGGAAGGAGAAATATTTCAAAAATCACTCCAGAACCGTAAAGCTGCACCACATTTCGTGTTCTTTGACGGTCCGCCATTTGCGACTGGCAAGCCACATTGGGGTCATATTCTGGTTTCGCAGCTCAAAGATACAGTACTCCGGTACCAAACTCAAAAAGGATTCTATGTTCCAAGGCGTTGGGGCTGGGATTGTCATGGAGCTCCGATTGAGGTTTTGGCTGAAAAAGAGTTAGGAATTCGTGACAAGCGACAAATTGAAGGTGAGGTTGGAATTGAAAAGTTTAATGATTTTTGTAGGGGTAAGATAATGATGTTCGACGAGGAGTGGCGAAAAACAATTGAAAGAATTGGTCGTTGGGTAGACATGGATGACCAATATCGTACAATGGACACAGATTTTATTGAGTCGGTTTGGTGGGGACTTGGGCAACTTTGGAACAAAGACTTGATCTATAAAGGTTATCGAATTAGTATGTATTCGCCGTCGGTTGGAGTACCGCTTACACATACAGATGTTGCAATGGAAGTGCGTTATGAGAACGAAACTATCGATTCGCCAATTGTCAGATTCACTTGCAAAAAAGAATCAATCAAAAAACTTTTGGATCAAGTTCTAGAACAGGTTAATGCTAATTATGATCAACAATTCAAAATCAAAACAGAGATTGAGAATAGAGTGAGTAACATTACTAATCCAGGAGTAAAAAGAGCATCCAAAGAAGATATTTTGAAACAAAAATCAACAAACAACAAAGGGTCAAAATTGAATGAAAGCGCCCAGATGGAAATCGACGAACTTAGTCCTCAGCTAGAGATTGTAATGGGGAATCTTGAGTCACTTTTGACTATCAAAAATGTTTTCAAAAAAGATTTACCTGTTAACATTCTAGCTTGGACCACAACACCATGGTCATTGCCTGCCAATACTGGACTTGCTGTAGGTTCTGAGATTGAATATTCGATGTTCTATGTTGCCAAATCTAATGAGATTGTTATTTTGGCTGAAAATTTGGCTATCAAAGTACTTTCCAAAGATATCGACCCACAAATTTTAAAAAACCCAGAAATCATCGAAAACCTAAAACAAGTTGAAGACAGTGGAGATTTTTTTGATTTGGTTGATTGTGGAATTACTAAGATTGCGACATTTGAAGGTAAAGATCTCGTTGGATTGTATTATGAACCACTTTTCAAATTAACTGAAAAAATTGAACCAGAAGATCAGCTTGAGAACTTTTGTAGAGTTCACCCTGGAGATGATTTTACAACAGATATTGACGGAACAGGGATTGTCCACATGGCTCCTTGTTACGGCGAACCTGAATTTGAATTACGCAAGTCTCGGAACTTTCCACTTTTACATTCGCTTAATTCAAGTGGAGAAATTTTGGATACTTTGGATGAAGAGTTACGACCTGCTTTTGGCAAATCTTTTCTTGGCTCGAATCCAATAATTCTAGAAATTCTCAAAAATAAAGGTAATTTGTTCGGTACAATTACATATACTCACAGAGTTCCTGTATACGGTCGAGATAACAAAAAAGTTTATTACTGCGCTCAAGATGGCTGGTATATCGCCGAAACCAAACTCAAAGACAGGTCTGTAGAATTGAACAACGGAATTAATTGGTTCCCAGCCAGCTTAAAGCATGGTAGATTCCAGAACGGATTAGAAACAGCACCAGACTGGTGTATAAGTAGGAATAGATATTGGGGCTCACCGATTCCAATCTGGCAAACTGAAGACCAAGAAAAGTCAATTTTTGTTGATTCGATTGAAACACTGACCAAAAATGCAATTAACCCTATTTACAAAATAATCAATAGCCGAGATCTTGATCCTGAGCTATGTAAGAATGGTCAAACCGCTATTTTTACTGATCTTGTGACTAAGCTACCTTTGGGAATCTCTGCAATTCAACACAAATCAAAAAATTTAGCAGAACTTGCAAAAATAAAAAACCTTGATATAGTCAACTTTGCAGGGATAGCACAGAAGATACTAGACGAAATTCTAGAACTTTTTGCGAAGTATAAAAATGTACAAATATTTTTTGGTGAAGGAGAGCAAATTCTTTGGACAACTTGGATTGCAAATTTGCATCAAGATTCCAAAAAGAAAGTAAGCTTGTTCTATTTTTATCGAGCGGTTAAGATGGGGATTACCGAATGGGAACCCATTGGTGAAATCAAAATATTAGATCTACATAGACCGTTCATAGATGAAATTCTGTTGAAAGACTCTGACGACCAAGTGTATACTAGAATTACAGAAGTTCTGGATTGTTGGGTGGAGTCTGGATCTATGCCTCATGCCTCAATTCACTATCCATTTGCACTCAAGAATCAAGAAATGCCTACTGCTGACTGGATTGCCGAGGCTCAAGACCAAACTCGAGGCTGGTTTAGGGCACTTCACGTTATGTCAACAGGTGTCTTTGATAAGCCTGCATACAAGAATATTAATTGTATGGGACTGATAATGGCAAAGGATGGTCAAAAGATGTCCAAATCCAAAAATAATTTTACCGATCCGAGTGAGATTATTGAGAAATTTGGTGCGGATGCAGTCCGACTCTATACGCTCTCCTCTCCAGTTCTCAATGGCGAGAATTTGAGTTTTAGCGATCGGAACCTAGAAAGTGTTTTTAGGGAATCTACTTTGTTACTGGTGAATTCCATTCAATATATCAATTTCGTTTTTGCAGCGTATCCACGTTCTGGGAATAGGAGTTACGATCACCCACTCAACAAATGGCTCCAAAATCTAACAAAACAATTCGTATTCAAATTCCAGATGAGTATGGATCAATACAATATTAGTGAGGCGGCTAGATTAGTTGCACCGTATATTGATGATTTGTCTACTTGGTATATTCGCCGGACCAAAGATATTTTGAATGATTATGGGGCCGAAGTCGCTGATTGTCTTCAAGAAAACATGGAGATTTTTGCAAAGACTATAGCTTGTATTCAACCATTTAATGCTGAAAGATTGTGGAGTTTTGTACGTGTCAGCGGCTCTGAGGAATCAGTTCATCTAACAGACTTTCCAAAACTATCTGAATTAACCGAAAAGAACTCTAATTCTATCACCAAAATGAAAGCCATAAGAGAAATGGTCTCTCAAATTCATGCCGCTAGAAAAATGCAAAATCATAGAGTTAGACAACCTCTTTATGCTAATTTTGCTGAAATTGACTTGGATTCTAAATATATTGAAATTATTACTAAGGAGTGCAACTTGTTAGCCAAAGAACAACTTGATCAATCTCTAGAAAGAAAAGAAGTAAGTTCAGAATTAGGCAGAATTAATTTGTGTTTGGTACTCGACGAAGAGCTAACTGTTCTTGGCTTTGCAAGAGATTTGGAGCGATCTGTTCAGGACTTTCGCAAAAAACAAGGATTCAAGTCAGGTCAAACGATTATTATGAAATGGAAGGTTATCGACATCGTCAACGAGGATATCTTCGAAAAGGTAATCAAAAACGTAGACTGGTCAAAACTTAGCGTTGACATCAAATGGAATCAAGACTTAGATGATGGGATTGAAAAAATTATTGACATCAAGAATCTAGCTAGGGTGTTGGTTGAGATGTAGGTTTGAGATTTTACTTAGTCCAGTCTTCGAATTTTAGTTCAGGAATATTTACAAAATCTTTAGTATTATTCGTGACCAAAACAAAATTGCTCACTATACAAGTCGAAGCAATCCAGATATCTTCTAGGCACACAATTTTTCCAATACTTATAAGGTGAGCCTCAATTTTGGCACAAGTCAGCACGATTCTGTCATCTGGAAAAACGACTTTGCAGTACTCAAAAAACTGATTGTATCTTAACTCCAAATCCAATCTTTTGACCCTAAAAACACCAAAATACAATTCTTGCTTTACGGTCCAGTTTGTACAAAGTTGGCTCGGTGGCGTAGCCAAGATTTTTTGATTCAAAGCTTCATTATGCCCTTTGACAAAATACGAAACAATATTTGTATCTAATAGATATTTAGTCATTGTTAGAGAGTAATTTCAACTTTTTTTGTCTCAAATCAGTGTTATTTTTCCGTTTTTGTAAGATTTCTTTTTCAAAATTAATCTGATTCGAATCATCCATTCCTGCGAATTTTGCCCATGGATGGATGTGATCGGCTTGATATGAAGATTGATTGATTACTTTGCCCGAAAAAACTTGATTTAATGTCTCTTGGACACTGAATCCGTTAAGTCTGGAATAATCCTTAATATTCTTAATGATTTTGGGCTCTAGTCTAATTGAAAAAACTTGTTTTGACATAATAATATTGTATACGAAAATGTATACACTGTCAAATACCCTTATTCCAACCGATCCCAAACCTGATAAAAGTTAGTTTTGAGGACTTCTGAAAGGATTTTGTTTTCGATTACGATTGCTTTCGTCGTCACTGTATCCCACAGAATTATTTTAGAGCCGATAATCCAATAACAACCTTGATCTGATTTGGAACTCGGTAGAATTTTACATTTTCGCATTTTTTGTGCGTCGAATTTCTTTTGTTCTCTTATGAACGAGTTTTCTGGATGACAAAGGATTTTGTTAAAAATTGACTTCTCAATTCGTTTTTCTACCCAAATATCAAAGAAGTACCTTGAGTCGATGATGTCATAAATATAGTTATTCTCGTTAAAACTAACCATTTCAGCTTCATCCACACACTCGTCTAGAATCGAAGTCAAAAGATATACAAATTTGTTTTGCCCATCAAAAACCTTGATATCAAGATTGTCTTTCTTATCAAAATAATCCGCCAGAATATATGGTAATTCTTGCTCGAGATCAACGACTGAGCGATTGATTTCGTATTGTTTTTGTTTCAAAAGACTGAAAACTGTGGACGGCGATGCGACTTGGATTTGACGCTTATAATTGTTTTCTCGCTCAATGAGTCCGATAGATTTTAGTTCTTCTAGCGAATCATAGATTTTGGCACGATATTGCCCTGTTGTTGTGCAGATTTGGGTTATACTCAGATTCGGTTCAGACAAAACTAATTCGTAAAGCTGGATAGAAAGTTGAGATAATCCTAATTTTTGCAACGCTTTGGCGAGTTTTGTATTTTTCATTTGTAAATAATTTGTTATATAAATTTTGATTTAAGTGTATATTACGCTTTTGATATAGTCAATATGGCTATTTTGTAAATTAATTGTGATAAACAGATTTGAAAAAATTTACTTTAAATGTCTAAATTAGTTAATGCCAAATACAACCAATGAAGAAAACGTCGAATCAAAAATAGATTCTACACAAGCTCAAGAACTACTTTCTATTTTATTATCAAGAACAACCAGATTAAAAGAACAGGTTGAACAAAATAACCCAGAGAAAGTGCTCAAAATAGTAATGGATAAATATAAAAAAGTCTTAAAACCTCTTGAGAATTTACCTGGTTCGGAAACCTTGAAAGATAAATTAATTGAAAAAGCTATGGGCGAACTAAATATTTTACAGCCTTCTGAGTTGTTTGCCGTTTATAAAGAAATTTATGATTCAATAAGTGATAATGTGATACAAAGTATTGTAGAAGATTTTTCAGAGGAAACAAACAAACTTTATGCTAGACTAGTCAAAAATCTTGAGGAGTTAAGGTTGAAAATATCAAATTTCGAAACAAAAGTTGCTAACGAAAAAGAAGTGTATGCAGAGTCTACAATCAATGTAATGTACCCTATTGTTTTGAGCCATCTTATCTATGCTAAAAATTATGCCGAAAAAATATTAGATGAAAAGGGTGTTTCTAAGTCGATTTACTCTAAATTAACTTTAGAAGATTTTTCTGATGAAGAGCAGGTTGAAATAAGGATTAGAACGATACCGTATAAAAGATTTCATTTAAGTTTTATAGGTGGAAACTACAAAATAGAAAAACTGGCCAAAAGTTTAGACGCTACAAACTTTATACCAGACAGTCAAACAAAATCCATGCATTGCAAGGTCATGATTGGTCTAAGATCTGAAGACAAGTCTATATTTCTAGATTCTTTAAAAAAGCTAATTACAATTTAGAAATCAAAAAAAATTCTAACTCGTTGAATAACAAACTAAAAGTCCATCCGTTAATCCAAGCGAACTTAATCAAATTCAGTGGTCGATTCGAGACTTGATAACACAACTCAGATAATCTC
>JAYTWQ010000137.1:0-2686 GCA_043743355.1 bacterium
GTTAAGGACTCTTTACATACCAAATTAATCTCGCAGCTTCAAGCTAAGATTCTGTTTTATAAGTTATTAGGAGTAGAAAACACTCATATTGCAAATAAAATTCACTATCATGACAAAAAAATTGGTGAACAGATCACTTTACTCAGAAGATCTTTTGCAGAAAATAGAATGTTGTTTTCAGAAGATAATTTTCAGTTTATTATTGAGCTTCGTAGAATTGTAAATGGTCTAAAAGTTAATTCCTAATATATTTGCTTGGATCGTAACACTTTGAGCGGCCTAATCTACATCCGAATCCAGTAGTTTTGTATGAATCCGAAAAAATCATAAGGTGCAAATGAACTCCGCAAGGATACGGTTGTGTATAACCAGTACATCCCATTAACCCAACCAATCGACCTCGACCAATAGAGTCACCAACCTTGAGCTCTGATTGCAACAACATATGTCCATAAAGAGAATAGACCGTCTCTCCAAAGGGAAGTTGGTGACGAATCACCACATAATTCCCGTAACCTCCGTTACATGAGAATCCTACACAGCCATCGACTTTAGAACCAACTTTTTCTACTACTCCGTCTGCAATCGATTTTATTTCAGAACCCATTCCAGCGGCTATATCTAATCCATCATGATCACATTCGAAACCTCCAGCAATGAATGAATTATCGACAGGTTTGCTAAAAAAATCTGAAGGGACTTTAAGTGGAGTTTTTTCTTCGAATCCACAATAGGAATTGTAACCTTGATTTTTTTGGATTATTTCATCGAGATTAAAGTCTTCTATATGAGATAGATAACCTTCTTGTGCTGTATTTAGTTCCGTACTAAGTTGTTCTTTTTGAACTGAAAGTGTGTTGAGTAGTTCAGTATATTTGTCTTCATCGTTCTGAGTCTGATCTAATAATATTTTGAGTTCGGATTCTTTGGACTTTAGTACTAATTTGTTTTGCGTTAGATTTTTTTCTAAGGTTTTTTTGTTCTCCAAATCTTGATTCAAAGATTCAATTTTGTTTTTAATTTCTTCACTTAGAGCTTCGGCTTTGTGTTGCATTGCATAATATGTATACATTTCGCTCAATCCTTCTCCCATACTTTTGGCTTGAAGGAATGACTGTAGAGGACTAATTGCTTGCCGTGATTGCAGATTTTTCATTATAGACTTTAGATCGATTTCGAGTCTGCTATATTCAGCAGCACTAGATTGAATTTTTAGTTCAATTTTCCCGCTCAGTACTTTGGCGTCCAATATTACTTTTTCAATTTCATCAATTTGTTTTTTGATTTCGCTGACTTGGTCAGATAATTTATTTTTTTGCTCTTTGGAATCTGTGAACTTTTTGACAATACTCATAATTGTTCCTTGAAGATGACTTATTTGTGATTGTGTATCGTCTTTTTGAGCTTGAAAAAGTGCTTTTTGATCGACTGAACTAAACGAACTTTGATTCTCTTCCAAACTAACTTTGAGTACCAAAATTTGGTTAAGTGACAATCCAAACAGTGTTAGGATAATTGTAAACAAACTAAGAATGTTTTTTGATATTTGTGACATTTTATATTTCTGTATTTAATGTTAATTGTATTTTAACATAGCTTTTTTTATTTGGCAAATCTAATTGACATATGTTGTATTTGAGTGTAACATTAACTTATCAATTCACCTTTTGCGGTAAACCAATTCGCAAAAAAACTAAGCTTGTTTCGTCATTCAGAACAAAGTGAAGAATCCAAAAAGTCTTTTTTGAAAATACTTGTTTATCTAAGTCTTGGTGATAAATACAGATCCTTCGCTACTCTCTCGATGACGGTTTGAGTTAACTGAGAAGGGTAACTTAACAAATAATTATATGATAGAAATAAGAAGAATCAAAGGGGTTTTTATCAATTATTACAATGACTCAATTATGGGATTGACATATGGTAAGATTCTAACTGAAGAATTGTTGGAATCAGTGCGTTTTCCAACACTTTTGGAGAATTACAAATACAAACACCTTGTAGAACCTAACTGCCTTGTAGAAATAGAAGTTGTCAGAACCCGCAAGAATTGGATTGTAAAAGAGATAATCTCATCTCATCCAGTTTATATTCCGTGTGATTTTCAGGATTACATGAATATGTGCGATGTGATCAAGTTGACTCGGGAGAATATTATAGATGAACAAAGAACTGATTTTTTAGTTCACTTTCTTAATTATTTTAAAACCATAAAAAAGATTGAAGTCCGCCAGTTCGATGAATTGTTGCAAACCCAAATGGGATTCAGGTAAAGAAACTGATAAAGAGTTTACGGATGGATTATTATCAATTTCCCAAACAAAATTTAAATCAACCACAAATTAAAATTGATGTAGATATTGAGTTTTGAAATTAGGTTCAAGTTTTGGTGTGAATGTACATGAGGATTGATCTTCAGTTGCGTGTCCTGAAAAGAACTCTTGATTAAATATTCGTTCACAAATTGTTTCGAGGCTAAATCCAATAAATTTATCTTCAAGTTCTTTGTACAAAAGATTTTTGGAAGTAGCCTTGCCATTGATAAAGCAAGCATAGTTATTTGTTTTTGGTATTGGATTTCTTTTCCAAGAATAATTCCAAGTAGAGTTAATGTCTCCAGTAGCGGCTTCACATAATTTCTTGATCAAATATGGTTCTATATCTATATCTCCGACATTTTTGCCCA
>JAYTWQ010000138.1:0-3301 GCA_043743355.1 bacterium
GAGCCATCTCTAGATAATAGTTTGTTACCTGAATTGAAAATCCATTTTTGTGAATCTCCATAATTGCAAGTCCAAGAATATATGTTATTGTTCTGTACTGGGTTATAAATATCTAAACAGAAATTACTTCCAACAGATTTATAAAATGCAGCCCCTACTGATTGAATAACTTCGAATTTTTGAGATGTATTTCCGTTACAATCCCAAAAATACAATGGCTTTCCGTCGTATGCTCCATAGGCATCGATGCATTTGTTGGTTCCTGCTCGTCTGAAAGAAACTTGTTGGTTGGCTTGATTCAGTCCGATCCCAGATGTATCCCAGTTTTGGTTCCAACCTCCATGACAAGCGTATAATTTTAAGTTTGTTTGTACCAAATTACCTCCTGGAATATCAATACAGTAATTATTTGCTACACTTTTTATTGATCCGTTGTTTCTTTTTAACCATTTTTGGTTCGTTGATCCAGTACACTGATTAATTCTCAAATCTTGACCTTCAACATTTGGATTTCCTGCATCTAGGCAATAGTCATTCATACCTTTAATTTCTTGAGTACTGGAATTATAGCCCCATTTTTCTGCAACATTTAAATTTGTCGAGTTGATTAATTGAACTGGTGTCTGATTAAATGTGTTATCAGGGGCAACTATTCCCCCATTTTTTACGTCCAGAACCCATGTGTTATAATTTGTAGATTTTATTCCTCCACTAAAATTATTAAACTGTGTTATACCACTACTTGGAAAATTCCCTTGCGTAATTCCAAGATCATAAAACCATTTTTGACTGCTGTTGTTATTGCAAGGTACAACTTTGACTATATTGTTGTTGGTGAGTCCTGTGTGCTCAATACAGCGTACAGCGTTGGTGCCAGATTGTCTTTCGTATGACCAGATTCTTCCTGTTGAGTTTTCTTGTTTCCACTTTTGGTTATTGCCATTATTGCATGGATAGAATACGAGTTGTTGAGATGGGTTACCAGCATCTAGACATTTGCCAAACGGATTAGTTATGGTATTATTGCTTGAGTTATATCTCATTTTTTGACAGTCGTTAGTTAATCTTTGATATATCTTGACATAGTTTGTTTGATCGATGCCACATCCACTATCCAAAGCCCATTGCCAAGAATCTACAGGTGGTAGAACACTTGTAATATTTGGATCTGTTATTGGCAGTGTTGGAGCCTAGTTATCCGAAGTTACAAGCTTATTTGCATAATTAGCCGAGCCTAAAAAATTAAAGTTGGTAAATTGAAAATTACCCCCGTTCGAAATTACGCCATCAAGTTTCATGTGTAAATGTGGTCCTGAAGTAACACCACATTGTTTATATATTGTGTTTGCATTTATGGCAGATGGATATAGACTACCTAATTTACTACTTTTATTGACAGATACACCTTGTGTTGTGATATACGAAGTTGAATTTGCAGAAAGATGCAACATTGAGATAGCTCCTATTTTTAGGTTGCTTTGTATTCCATCATTGCAAGCTCGTTGTATGACGCCACTTATTGGTGCTAATACATCTGAAGAAGCGTTGTTGTATGGTTGGACGTCTAACGCACACCCAGAAACATTAAATGAATTGTTGCTATTTAATGGTCCCATAGTTTCGCATTCGTGCCATGATTGACCATTTGTCTGTTGACCTACATACCATTGATCACCACTTTTCCATGGTAGAGAATAATCAGTTTCCCAAGCTGCACTTACCTTCGGAGAGTCGAACAAGATATCCAATAATCCTATGGTTTTGCTTGAGGTTGAGCTGACGTTATTAATTGAGATTGTAGAGCCAGAACTTGAATTAATTTGAGATATTGAATTAGAGCTTGTTACGCTTGAGATTGAGCTAACAGACGAGCTAGAACTTGAGTAATTACCTTCGATCAAGACTTCGTTACGGTCCGTAAATACATTTTCAGATTTGTCGGCACCGAACAAAACATTTTTTTCTTGAGTAGTTACTTCATTTTCTGGAATAGTAGCTAGCTCGGTTTTGAGTTCGTTGTCTTGTTCTAGAGTTGCTTTCCAGCCTTGACTTGATTTTTTGAGGAGGACATTGAATTCTGTTCTGGTGAATCGTGGGTCACCTTCTTCATAGTCTTCAATATTATACGGTTTGGAATTATCCCAATTAGAGTTGGGAGTTACTGCCCACATATATACTACTTTTTGATTTTTTTTGAGATCTGCAATTGATGTTACTGTGAAAGTATTATTGACAGGTAGGTCTAATTTCCATTTTTTGAGAGAGGTGAGAATTGCGTCTTTTTGAGATTTGTTGAGGTCGGTTTCAAATTTTGAATTAGTATAATCCAGACTCAACTTCCTTCTGAGCAATTTTTTGCCGTCTGGCTGCGTGGTAGCTAGTTCATTCTGTTCTGCGAGTCGAATCGATTCCTTGGTTGGAGTTGCCGCCTGCGTGATTATACTGGTTGTGAGCGAGACTACTAAGGTAAGAATACCTAGTAATCGTAATAATTGGTACATAAAAATAATTTTTTGAGTTATATTTTGAGGTTTGGCACTGCTGATTATCTGTAGAGGAGTAATTATCTCCGAATCGGTTTTTTTGTACCGTAAGTACGGCTGAGGATGGTTATCAACCTGGACAGTAACAATTAGGCTCGGTAGAATTACAATGAACTATTATTTAATTTCTTTTGCCGGAGGGTTTTTGATAGTTCTTTTTTTGGTTAAAAATTAGGAAGTATTGAACATAGACTTGAATTATTTGAATTATCTAATACTTACAACTTCCCAAACATAAGGAACTTTTTCTTCAACTGTATAATATTTGATATACTTACTTTTGATTGTTGGATCGTTATTATAAGATCCGAAAGTATCAATACTAAATTCAGCTTTGGTTGCATCTGGATTAAATTTTAGATTATCAACACTCAAATAAACCTCTTTTGTTACATTTAGTTCACTAGCAATTTTGCTAAAATATTCTCTTGAAATATCTTCTAATGGAATTACGCTAAATTCAAATAAATGATTGATTTTGTCGGTAGGGTTTTCTATTCTATTATAAATATTAAGATTAAAACAACCGATTTCAGAATTAACCAAATATTCGAATCGCTCTCTGTTTGTCTTTGTGAAAGGACATGTAGGAATTGCTTTATACTCGTAAGGTTTCCAATTTTCATATATATCAATCGATTCTTTTTCATATAGCGTCCAAATACCATCTTCTTTTTTTGCTTCAAATTTGATTATTATTCTGTCTGCGGAGCCATGAGGAGATTCTCCAGTTTTTTGAAATATAAAATCTCTGTCAG
>JAYTWQ010000139.1:0-18322 GCA_043743355.1 bacterium
TGCATTTTTGTCTTGATTACTCGTTCTCTAGATCCTGAAACAAGTTCAGGAAGACAATCGGTAATTTCTAATCCGAAATTTAAAATAGATTGAGTATAATCAGAAACTTACCCAAGATTTCAAATTTTGTATACATTTATAGTTATTTTAGGTCCCCAGTCAAGCTGATGATGACGAGAGAAATATTTATACCAAAACTTAAAGTGTGAATATTAATTTGTTTTTGTTTTATCAATACTCCCAAACAAAAAGCCCTGACGAATCAGGGTTAGGCTTCTGCAAGGATTAATTATCTAATTGCAACTTGAATAGTTCCGCTCTTGATAATCTTATCTTCCGATGGTCTGTAGATCATTACAACGCTAGGATTGTTGAATGATGCAACTAAGTCATCTTTTGCAACTAATGCATAAAAATCAGCGTTTACTTTTCTCATTTCGTCAGCCGAGGTAACGATTGACACTTGTGGAGCGGTGTTATATTCAGCTGGAATCAACTTGGCATCCTTTGCTTTCTTGACAACCAGACCTAAGATTGCTCCTTGAGTTTCTTGTAGCTTCATCTGTGGAGTTGGACCATTATAGATGATAGTATCGTTTGAAGGTCGGTATACTACTAGTTTGCTTGAATAACCTAGAACATAGTCGCCGTTAGCAGCATTTTTATAGATTTCGCCGTCTACTTGATTTTCTTTTTTGATTGATTCGATGTCTTTGAGTTTGACACCGTCTCCAATTACACCAATTTGTGGCAATTCTGTTACTGGAAGAGCAATTTCTTTATTGGCTGAAATTTTGTTAATTATATTAACTGAGTTTAACTGATTAAAGACATTAATAGGGTTTAACAAAAAATACAAGAATATTAACTGAAGGATAAGAACAATTGAGACAAGTGTATTAAGGCTAAAGAGTCTTCTTAATACTGATAAAATTGGGTTTGATTTGGTTTCTGTAGATTGCATAATAAATAAAATATGTTATGTTGAACAACAGTTGATAGCAAAGATGAAGTTGAAAGATATGTCAAGAATTTATTGGAATTATCGTCTACCAAACAACATAATCTTCTTAATACAATATACAATAAAGTTTATCATTTTAAACCTTAATGGAAGTATTGGTATATCAAACGGTCCTGAAAATATTCTAATAATACCTTTATAATTCTCTTTGAATTTGCCATAACCTTTTGTTTGATCATATCCACCTAGATCATAAAATTTTGCATTACGAGCCAATCCCAAATTTAGTGCAACTAAGTGGACCAAATATTGTCCATAACTATCGAATGATATTTGTGTATTACCACCATACAGATAAGTCTGTGTATCGCCAATCTGAATTCCGAACCACACACAATGAGGTTCATTATTTTGATCGTTTAGAATTATTATTTTGCTAAAATCTTGAGCGTATAATTTTTCAAGATAGACTCTAGTTTGAATTGCAAATCCTCTTATGTCTTTAGTATGATTATAAACTTTATAAAATTTTTCAAAGTTTTCTGAGCTCTTTTCAGTAGATATGATCCAACCTTTTTCGATTGATTTTTTGGTATATCGCTTGACATTATTATTTGTTTTTTTCCAGAATTCTTGTGTATTGATGAAAAGATTTGTCAGATTTTCTTTATCATAAATTTCAATTGGATAAACTTTTTGAATTGTATTAAAACCAAGTGTCATAGTGGCCATAAATTGAATTATTTTGTCAGAAATTATGATTTTAGAATTAACTTTTTCTTTGAGCCAGATTAGCACAGAGTCATTATTTTCGAGTTCTAATCTTGCTACCAATTCTTCTTCGAAGTCATATTTTACATAGCTAATTCCTTGTTTTTTAGCTTCAGAATTAACTTTTTGAATTAATTTGATTAGTAAGATTTCTAATTCATAAATTGGAATGTCGTTCCAATTATTTATATCGGCTTTTTTGTTACTTGTTAACGTTCCTCCCTTTGAAACGTACCAAAATGATTGACCAAAGTGCCATGGATATTGATAAACCAAGAAGGATAAAGAATAATTTTTATTTTCAATTTTGATAACATTGTAAGAGTGTTTAATTGGATTAGCTAACAACCAAAAACTAGCCCACTGTTGAGTCTGTACAAAATACGGTTCGTGCATTGTAATATTTATATCAAGAATTGTTTGTTAGTCAATTTTATTTTGCAAAACTGAGAAGTAAACTATATTCCTTGCCAAAAGAAAAAATAATTTATATAATTAATTAATATTCTTAAAAAGCCTGAAAGCTCAGGAATCGTCAGTCCACAAATCCTAACAAATCTACTAATAGAAAACAGGAGAGGCAGAAAAAAGAATTTAATTGCAGTTAACACACAGATTAAATATAGATATTTTTACATATTGATTCAAAACATTGTTTCTTTTTGTATTGGAAATTAATTTTTATTTCAATTTAATAGATTATTTTTTTTAAAAATCCAAGTCTATATTTTCCTCAAAATTTAAAACCTTTATTATCTCATGTCAAGAAAAACTATCGCCGAAACTCTTAAATTTAATGCTGGAGATGAAGAACAAAAAAAAACTAAAAAGTCTTCTGCTGAACGTAAAAGATTAACGATTGGTTCGTCAAAAGTGACCAAAATTAAAATTCCAAAGATTACCAAAATCTTTACTAGGGATATAGATCGTCAAGAAGAAGAAAAGCGAAAAGCTATTGCAGCCGCCAAAAAAGCTCTGCAGCCCAAAAAAGAAAAAAAAGAAAAAGGTAAGGAGACTGAGAAACAAAAAGATTTTTTGGATGACGACTATATCTTCAATCCACGTGCGGCTCGAACAGATGAACTCGTAACTCGAAAAGGAGTTCTAGGTCTTAATCTTATCTCAACTGCGGCAACTAACCGTGCGAATGCATTGGATGATGATTCTATTGAGAATCGCGGTTCTAGAAGATATAGAATGACGGAGGGCGGTGTTAAGGTAAAGATGAAAAAAGTTACAAAAACTCGTGAAAATCGTAACCATGGCAAGAAATTAAAGAAATTCATTGAGAACGATGTATCGCAGTATCCTGTTTTTCAAACTCAGCCTTTTGAGTTCCAGGCAAACATGGTTGAAGTCATTAAGCAAGGTGCGATTCGAGGATTCGTGACGGAAGATGAATTATTTTATTGTTTTCCGTTTCCAGAGAATAATATTGACTTATTAGAAGATATTTTTGATCTTTGTGAAGATTCTGGCGCTCCAATTAGTTTTGAGCATAATTTTGACACGCTCTGGAAGTCTGACCACAGAGATATTTTTGGCAAAGATATTGTTAATGAAGGAGATGATAAGATTCTTAAAATTACAGGTAACCCAGAAGGGTCAGATCTTAATGACGATGCTGTTCAGAATTATATTAGAGATATAAGCCGTTATAATCTTTTGAACAAGGATGAAGAGGTAGAGCTTGCAAAACTAATTGAGCAAGGAGACCAAGCCGCCAAAAGAAAACTTAATAATGCTAATCTCCGTCTTGTAGTTCATGCAACCAAAAAATATATGGGTCGTAATCTGGCTTTCTTAGATTTGATTCAAGAAGGGAATATTGGATTGTTACGAGCTGTAGAAAAGTTTGATTGGCGTAGAGGTTACAAATTCTCAACTTACGCTAGTTATTGGATTGAGCAATCTATCCGTCGTGCACTTGCTGATCAATCCCGCTCTGTTCGGCTTCCTGTCCATGTAGAAGAAAAATTGAACAAATTTCGAAAAGAAAAACGTTCCATGACTGATGAATTGGGTCGAGAACCGACTGATGAAGAGTTAGCAGAAAGAATACAGGTCGATCTAGACACAGTCTTTTATTTCAAACGAATTTCGCAAGATACTGTTTCTATCGATACAATAATTGGTAACTCAGAAGACAGTGATACTCAGATGGTTGAACTTATTGAAGACGAAACCACTCTGCAACCTATTGATACAGCATCTAATCAGATACTAAGGTCTCACATTATGGGAATCATCAACGATATCCTAGAGCCTCGTGAAAAAAAAGTAATTCTACTTCGTTTTGGTCTTGACGGTTCGGGAATTGCTCATACACTTGAAGAAATTGGCGAAGTGTTCAAGGTCACCCGTGAACGTGTTAGGCAAATTGAAGAAGTTGCACTCAATAAAGTTCGTAATCATAGTGATAGTTACAAGCTCGTCGACTTCTTGGAAGGTATGCACCCAGAACTAATTAATAAGCAAGATAAAGTCAATCCAGATGATCCATTTGCTTTGCAGGTTGGAAAACGTATGCCAATTGAACAAATGGTCGATATGTTATTTGCTCGAATAATTGCCAATGATTTCTCACTTTTCTTCCTCAAAGGGCAAGTTGGAGGCGGAAAAACAACACTTGTTCAAAAAATTGCAAAAAAAGTACAGGTTATGGACGAAGTTAATTCTCCAAGCTATAACATTATGAACACATATCAGATCAATAGCGAAAGTCCAGTTCTGAGCGGGTCTAACTTTGATAATATCGTTCATTTTGACCTTCAAAGAGTGTTCGAGGAAAAACAAAGCTGGAAAACTGACAAAGATTGGATCGAAGAAGAGTTAACCAACCTTCATAATATTGTATTCGTAGAATGGTCCGACAAACTACTCAAAGACAAAGAATTTGTTTCATACTTGGGTCGAAAATATCTTATTGTAGAGGCAAAGATTGACAAAACAGGCGAACATTACTTTAGAATTAAAGACGATGGGAAGGAGGAGTAGGTTATACGCATTCCATTAATAATAACTTGTAATAGTTGCAAAGGTTACCACCGTCAAAACTTAGTTTTGCCACCTCCTAAATAGGAGGAATTTTTAAAAATTAATTTTCAAATTGATAGTATAAATGTGGATGGTTTTTACTACAATGTTCCTATTTTGAGATCTTGAGTTAATCTAAAGATACTGAACAACAAGTTGTCCATTTTTTTTGTACACTCAGTATAAACTTCTATTCAAAGAATGCTGCAATAACTTTACCAACTAATGATTTTCTTTTTTTGAAAAATGTGAATTGGGATGCAAAGTTACCAAAGTTCGCAGCTCCATCTCGAAAACTCATCGCACCGTCACCAAAATTACTAGCGGTTTCATGAATTCGGTCTAAGGTTTGGACTCCTCGATCGCTAAGCTTTCTCAAATAAGTAATTGCAATAGCGGTTGCAATAACTGACACTACCATAAGAATATTAAAAGAAATAAGAGCGAAGTAAACTAAGAATTGGAAATATTGGCTATCAAACATAATAAAATAAATTAATATTACTATTGTTCAACACTTTTTTGTTTTGTGCAAATTTGGTCAAAATAAGTGGCGTGGATTCAATCTTACTTGAACTCTATACTGTGATTTGATATACCTAATAATTTTTTGAAATTCAAAGAATCTACTATATTGGCGTGGATATTTGACCAAGAGATGAAACGAAAACATTCCTCGTCGTTTCAAGAATCTAGCTGGATAAGGAGTGGCTATTTTAATTTCGGGGAATTCTTTTTGAATACTCATTAAGTACTTTCTAGCTGAATTAATTAATTGTCCTGATTTTTCTCTATTTTTTTCTTGGGTTGTAATTAGAACTAGGTTTTGGAATGGTGGAAAGCCGAATTTGTCTCTAGCTTCTTTTTCGGTTTCTAAGAATCCTTCGTACCAATCTCTCGGTTCCATATTTTCAGAATGTTCGCCATGAATCTTTATCAGATCTTGAAAAAAAGATAAGTGTGGTGAAGTTGTGTCAAAGATTATTTCGGTCTCATTGCCAACTTGCAAAAAAATCTCAGTCAAATTACGATAAGTTTCTTCGGCAACAAGATAATCTGGGCTAGCCATCAAATTCTCAGCGTGAATAAAAATTATTTTGGAAAAATTGGAGTAGGTAATCGATGGATCAAAAATCCTTGTAGTCAAAAAAATCTGTTTATTATCAGGGTCTTCAGTTTGGTTTGGATAAATTATTTTGGATTTGGAGTCGATTTTGGTAATTTCTAATTGATATTCATTATGCAAAAGCTCTGAAAGTTCGTCTATTCCTCCGTATTGCGAGTTAATTTTGTTGCCTTTGCACATCGGACAAATATTTGGATAATTGTAATAACTTTGGCATTGATGACAGACTAGTTGTAGGTTTTTTTCAAAAGCTCTATAGGTCGTTAGCTTGGCATCGCAGTGATCGCACCCGAATACGAACCCACAATCTTGGCATTTGGTGATTTGGTATAGACCGCGACGAGGGTGTACGAACAGAATTGGCATTGATGTAATTAAGTTTGAATATTGTACTTTTGACAAATATTTGGTTTTACTTTTTCTTTATTTTTTAAATCTCTTGACAACAATTAACAATAATTCGATACCTAAAGTGTAGAGTTGATCGATCGCTTTGTGCAGGTTCAGTTCAGAAATATTTTACATTTTTGTATATGTCTATTTTTAATTTTAGGAATTCGTTCAACCGTCTTACCCCCCCCCTCCTCGATACTATGCTTAGCGTCGTCGGCAGCAGAGCAACCAAAGGAATCACAATTACACTAGCTGGACTATTAATTCTTAATAGTATTAATTATCTTACAACTCAAAACTCCAGCTGAAATAAAACAAGGTGATCAACAAAAAATTACTAACATTAAAGCTCAGAATCAAAAATCAAGCCCAACCCAGAAGCAGATTATTGAATTAGCCACCAAACAAAACCCAGAGTATGGTGAAGTCAAAATAGTGACGGAAAATAACAATAGAGAAGTCATTTCAGGTGTTTTGGAATATCACAAATTATATGAATATGATAACAATGAATCTGGTTTTTCTATAACTAGCTACAATTATATTTTTGACCAAAATAATAATAAGCTCGAAATAAAAATAATTCCCGAATACTTTAATTCTCCAAAAGTCGCGGAAACAGTTCTAAGTATTAGCTCAGAAAAGCAAAGAGAAATTATTGCCAACAAAAGTACTCAACTAGCTGAAGTCAAAACTACTGATTCAGTGAAGAAAGAAAGCAACCGAGATCTTAAAAAAGAGTATGGTGAAAAATTACAAAATGTATCACGAGCAAAATGTGATGTATTAAAAGTTAACGCAGCCAGTGGCGGAACTTACGACAAAAATGCAGCTTCATTATATGGAATTAATTATTCTTACAGTCAATCTAATTATAATCCAAATTTTGTTAATTTCAATAATGTTTCCGGGTTCTTTGGTAACTATGGTAGTGAATGTGCAAATTTTGCTAGTCAAGTATTATTAGCTGGTGGTTTGGCTAAAGATTATGGCAATAATGATAGCTACCAGAAAGATTGGTACTTCCAATGGAATAACCAGGCTGCTAATAATTATTCAAAAAGTGTTACATGGGCTGCTGTGCCTGAAAACATGAAGCATATGTATTACAACGAGAACACCTCAGCTTGGATGCCATTCATGTATGGTAACAATTCTGTATTTAACGGCACTATAGATAGAGGCGATCCAATTTATGTTGACTGGAATAATGACGGAATATATGATCATGTACTCATGATTACAGGTTGGGATAGTCCTTCACCTGCAAATGGCAATAACTGGAAACCATACATTTCAGCCCACTCTGCTGACAGGCAAAATGTAGCATGGGAGACTTGGATTCAAATTGCAAAAAATTCAGGTAAAGATACTAATATAATGCAGTTTAAAGGCCTTCATCATCTAAGTACGATATGGTAAAATCTAGAATTTTACTTGGATTTACTTTGTTGATCAGTCTTGTAATTTTTCCATATTTTATTATTGGTTTTTACAATTATAATGTTTACTCTAAATATTCAGATAAAAATTCAACAAAAGAATCTTCATTGCAATTAATATTAAACAAAGTTAAACAAAAAGACTTAACTGAGTTAAAGTATATTCATTGTGGTTGGGATTACCAAGAAACCAGACAAAATCTTGATAAATTACTTGATGTATGGTGGAATCGAGTTAAGGATTACGACTGGTCAGATGCTGTCGTCAGAAGCAATCCAGACAATATATACCTTGTAATTGATAACATCAGTACAAAGGATGGCTTGATAGTTTCAGAAAAGTTTGAAATTACTTCAAGAGCAATTGGCTACTTAATGGTTTATGACTCTATGAAAATTAATTGCTTTACGCCTGAAAAATACAACTAACCCTACAAGGGGTTTTCTTTTTGACAAGAATTTTCTGATTTGGGATGATGAAACTATGTCCAACTTTTTAACCCTCGAGCAAATGCAAGAAATTGCAAACACCAAAAATGTAATTTTTTTTAAAAATGGTTGTCCTTTCTGCCATGCTTCAATTGTACTTCTAGACGCTCTCAAAGAATTAGGTAAAATTGATGATTATACTATTTGTGTACTAGATAAAAACTTTGAAAATGCTAAACTTGGACAATTAGCTCGTAATAATGGCTGGGTTGCGGACGGCGGGCAGGATTATCCTTCCAAACCGCAGATTTTTGTGAAGGGTGAATATATTGGCGGTAACTTTGAATTTTACAAATCTGATTGGAATATTGGTGAAGGTATGCCTAACCTCAAGAATCCAATGAGGTTTTAGATTCAGATAAAGTTGACAAAACTTGAACTTTTTAATATTATAAATCTATTGGAAGTGTCGCATAGTGGTCGAGTGCACCTGTCTTGAAAACAGGCGACTGAAAGGTCCGTGGGTTCGAATCCTACCACTTCCGCCATCATTTAGGTTATGAATCAAAAAAACCCTAAGAATCAATCCAACTTTTTGGTAATCGCTATTGCTTTGATAGTAATTTTATTTGGAATAATTTTGATTGTAATTAACTTTACAAAACGAAAACAAATTAATAATCTTACAATCTCTGGAGCCAGCTCACTTATCAAATAAACTTAATTCAACTTTTTACACTGGCTTTGCCAGATTTTTTTATGTTCGTGACTATTATTACAGATTGTTCTGACTCTAATGCTTTGGGTCGTAAGATGACTAGAACTGCCAGTCTTTTTGGTTTTGCACCGATTCCTGTGGCGATAGGGAATGATTTTGAATCACTCAGTGATCTCGAAGCGTCTGGACATCTGTTGGATATGCTTGACGCTGGGCTTGGGAACAGTGGAGTGATTTTGGTCAACAAAGCTCCTCGTAGCGGCAAGGCAAAGAAATGGTCGAATGGAACACCTTTTGGATACTTTTGGTATAATCAAACACTTGTTGTTAGTTCTGTGGATGGATTCGCATTATCTCTTGTCAAAAAATTAGGAGTTGTTGATTCAATCAATGTATTAGATATTCCAACCGTTATGAATTTTGCTGTTGAGAATAATTTGATTACTAGAGATAACGCAGATTATATAGTTACAACTCAATTTCGTAGCTTTGAATTCTTGCCTAGAGTTGCCAAATGGGTTTTTGACAAAATTGAAATATCTTCTGAATCTTTGTCTATGAATGAAGTTCCAGACGCTCCTAATGCAGTATGGTTTGCTGATGTATTTGGCAACCTCAAAACTACACTTTTGCCAACTGATATTGGATTTGAGAATGGAAAAATAATCGAATTTGAAAACTTTGGGTCAATTACTTGCTACAATAGACTCAAAGATGTCCCGAACGGAGAAACTGGACTAATTGTCGGCTCTTCTGGTCTAGGGCACCAAAGATTCTTGGAGATTGTAGTACAAGGAAATTCCGCAAAAGTAAAATTCAGAAGTAAAGTAGGGCAGGAGTTAAAAATTATTTAGACTATGAATCATATAATATTTGACTTTGATGGAGTGTTGGCACGCAGTTTGGAAGACAACACCAATGCATTAATTACCCATAAAACCTATCCTGAATTAACAAGAAAACAAATTAACCAACAAACAGTGATGTCATACCAAAGTGTTGCTTATGCGTATTTATTTGATTTGGGAAAAGAGGAAGTGAATAAGAAAATAGCATGGTGTAAAGAATATGCAAAAGTCGTGAATAGTTATGAGAACACTGTTTATTAGGAGTTTGTCAAAGCCATCAAAGAAATAAGAAATTCAAAATAAGCTATTGTTTCAAGTGGAAGTATTGATTTTATTAGTTCTTATACTTTTCACACTTAGAATATCAGATTTGCATTTTTGTCTTGATTACTAGTTCTCTAGATCCTGAAACAAGTTCAGGATGACAATCGGTGATTTCTAATCCGAAATTTAAAATAGATTGAGTATAAGTTGAACATTTTGGAATTAAGTTTGAGCAAATCTTGACGGTAGAAGACGACCTGTCCAAAGAAAATAAGGTTGAGCGGGTATGTAAAAATTGGAATATCAGCGTCAAAGATCCATTTTATATTACTGACACAGTGAGTGATGTACTAGAATTGAGAGAAATCATGAATCCAAAGAATATTCATGGTTGTGCATGGGGCTGGAGTGGTCTTAATAATCTCAAGAAAGTTTTGCCAGATAGCCAGCTTTTTGTTGAGTTTAGGGATATTCTTAAGTATTTTTAGAATCAAGAAGATGTTGACAGTTGGGATTTTTTGTTCTATAATTTGACTTTTATGTCTAAAATTGAATTAAATCAAGGTAATTTGCAAGAGGATTTTTTGGAACATGTACAAAATTTGGATGACATTAGGCAACCTTTAAAAAATGATATTCTGAGGCAACTGCAAAATAAAGGTAACGCCGATTCGTATTTTTCTAATTTGCTGAACTCTGTCGAAAGTGTGTTACCAAAAGAATCATTCCAAAATTTTGTTGTAATTGGAGGAACTTTTGTGAGTATTGAGAATAATGACAAAATTACTTTTCCAAAAACAAACTACATTGATTTACATCATATTTGCTCTGAAGCAGTTAATGTAGAAGGCAAAATTATTGATGCAAGGTTACTTTTAGATTTTTTGGTTGATTATATTGCAATTGGCGAAAGTGTGTTTTTGGACTTTGGATTCCCAACACAACCTAAAATTAACAAATTTGGTTTGGCTGACGGATTGGTGCTCAAAAATTCGATTGGTAATTACATCAGGAAAGGGCATGATTTGAGACATCTTCAGAATATTAAAATAGCGGATTATATTTCTCAATCTATCAAGGCAAAATGCTCAACTACAAACGATGTTGTTTTTGGATTATTACCAGATTATGACATTCATGCAATTATCGGAACTGGTGCTAATATTGGATATAAAATGAACGGTCAATTAGTTAATCTTGAGGCGGCAGCTTTTGAATCTGAGTTTTTGTTCAAAATTCCAAACTTAGCGGATGGAGGTAAGAATTTTCAAGCTTTTGTTGCTGGTGGTCCGAATCTAATTTTGTCTCCAGCTGATTATTGGGGAATTCCTGGAGTCTATAATTATTTAACCAAAAGTTTGAAAGTTAAAAGTGCAAAAGAAGTTTTTGTTAAAGCCAGACAGGAAGATAAGCTTGCTAAAGCTGTTTTGATATATGCCCAATTCCTTGTGAATTTGATGCTTGAATCTGTTCATCAATATACTGAGATAAAAAATCCCAAAATTAATTATACAGGCTCTGTTATAAGTCCACTTCTTGAAAGTAAGTTTGTTTTGTAACATATACTTTTTGTTTTTTTGACATTAATTAATAGTTCAAAAATAATGTTCTTTGTATCAAAATTATGTCTCATTCTCAACATCTAATCGTAACTATAGGACCAGCAACTCAGACTTCAGAAATACTAGACAAAATCGCATCTTTTGGGTTCGTCAAAGCTAGATTAAATACTTCTCACTCAGATGTTAGTTGGCACTTAGAAGTAGGTCAAAAATTAAAAAGACGAGGGATAGAAGTTATGCTCGATCTTGCAGGTCCAAAAATAAGGCTAGGGGAAATGGACGCCCCAATCATGCTTCAACAACACCAGAAACTGAACCTGATTCACAAAAGTTGGTTTAATCCAGACGAAGTATTTTCAATTCTAACACTACCGACTAATGTCGATCTTAGCACTAGTTTGGAAGAAGGTCAATTCCTAATGATTGACGATGGCAAAGTAAAGCTCAAAGTTCTACAAATATCCAACAAATTAATCAAATGCGAAACTGTGGTGGGCGGGCGAATTAATGCCAACAAAGGAATCAATGTAATGGGTAAAATTTTGCCAATTGATTTTTTGACACATCGAGATCAGAGTTTAATGCAGGAGGTTCTGCCAAAACTTCAGCCAGAATACATTCTTTGCTCGTTTATCAATACAGCAGAAGAAATCATTAGATTAAAAGAATTTGTCCAAAAAACTCTTGACGATTCTAATATCAAAAATTATTTTCCAAAAATAATAGCCAAAATTGAACAGCAGGGTGCAATTGAGAATTTGGATTCAATTTGTAAAGTTGTGGACGTAATGATGGTGGCACGAGGCGATCTAGCACTGGAGAACAAATATGGTCCTGTATATACTCCATTTCTTCAAGACCAAATAGTAAGAGTATCTAAAGAAAATAAAGTCCCTGTTGCAATTGCAACCGAAATATTATCTAGTATGGTGTCATGTCCAATTCCAACTCGGGCTGAAGCAAGTGATCTGTATCGAGCCGTGGCCATCAACAAGGCAGAATATGTTATGTTGTCCAACGAAACAGCGGTTGGTCAATACCCAATTGAATGTATAGAATTCGTCAAAGAAATGTTTGAATGGGCTGAAAAAACAAAGTAGATTAATTTTGAAATAAAAAAGTTTTAAAGATGCTTTGAAAAGCAAATATCGAAACTCAACTTGGTCCTTTCACAGATAATTTAATTCAATTTTTTGGACTAGAATATTCTTCTTAGTCTTGGGGTTAACGGGTTATTTCTTGAACTTGTTCTAAAGATTACCCTTAGTTCCAAAAGAAACGAAAGATCTATTAACTAATTTGAGTTTCGATAATCAGAGTTGAAATTCTACTTAGCAAATTTTATGACAAGTCTGACTGTCCAAGCCACAACTCTACAATAAATTAAACCTAATATGCTTTGAGTAATTATTAAGCCAACTAATGCTTTGTTATAGTCCCAACCTTCGCCCAAATAAATATTAAAAGTCGAATTAATTTCTTTGGTAAGCCAGTAAGTTATAATACCAAGGAACCCCAACAAACCAAACGGTAAGGTTTTAAAAATTGCTTTAATAATTTCCAAAACCCCATAATTTCCAGACAAAAAATTCTTTGTTTTATTTCCTGTTTGATAAAATAGGGTAAGAATCGTGAATATAATTGAAGGAATCCAGATTATACTATTCCTAAAGTTTTGATAAAAATATAAATATAATGAAACCGAAAACGTTAGGATTGTACAAATCCAAAAAAATCTCAAAATTGAATATTGAAGCCTAAAATTATTTTTATTCAAAATTATTTCTCCAACATACTTTATTAATTGAAAAACTAAACCTATCAACAAAACTAAACCAATATAAAAGTTTAAAACTGTAATTTTGTAATGATCAAGAATTTGGTTAAAAGGTAGTGTATTATTTTTGACAAAAATCTCAATTAGTTGAAAGTTATTAATCCAAGAATTGAATTCTCTGGTTTGTTCACCAAGCGTTGTAAGGAAGAGATTGCCAATAAAAGTGTTACATAAAATTCCAATTAATAATGTAAAAACTCCACAATAAATCAGTCTTTGATTTTCTTCTGGATTTTTGTTGCCAAATATAATTGCAAAAGCTAACATTAGTATGCCCAACCAAATATCATGAAGAATTAAGCCCATCAATAGTACAAAAAATAAATTTTGAATTAATTGATTCGGTTCAGATGTTACAAAAACTGCCTTAGGTATTTCATTTGTAATTCTTTGATCTGGGTCGAAAGCTACAATTTCATTTTGTTTTGGCCATTCTATGCTTTCAATTGCCCCTTCCAGTACACTGACTATTTTTTCTAATTCCAAAAACTTGCTTTGACTAATTTTGATTACACAAAACCTAGCTTGAGATTCTTGCTTGACCTTATAAAAATGTAGATAATTTTTGTCTTGAATTGAGTCTATAAAAAGTATGTTTTCTTTGCAACTTTGAAAGCGGTAATTCTTGCCCTCTGATAACTGTTCGAATGAAGGGATTTTGGATCCTTCCAAGACTATGATATAATTATTGTAGTTAATATTAGCCATATTCAGATAATTTGTTCCAAAAGATGTGCAATTTGTTCTTCACCATAATTAATATTTTTGGATGTCTTTACTAATAATTTTGGCTCTGGTTTTTCTTCCTGTAATTGTGACTGAATTCGATTCACAATTTTAAGTTTTTCTACTTCCATTTTTGAATTCATTTCTATGATTTGGACGTTAGAATATTTTACCACTTTTTTTAGAGAAGTAATTTTTTGTTGTAATTTTTGGATAAGATGATCGACAGAAGTGTTCATAAAGGAATGATAATACCATGATTAGTTTATGATTTTTTGTAAAGTCTAGGTTTTATGCGTCAAAAAACTCCAAAATGAATTGGAGAAAATATATAAGAAGTTAGATACCCCAGACTGCTGGATTCTCGTGCCATTTGAGTGCTGATTTGACCTCTTCTTGGTTTAGAATACCACTTTGTGATGAATATTCAATTAGATCTTTGAACCCGACAAGACAAGCATATTTGCAATTTTTGGACTCAAAATTATCTACAGCATTCTGTAATTCGTGAGAATATATAAAACTGGTACCAAGCACATCCAAACCAGCTTTTCTGAGATCTTCTACAGCGTTGAGACAACTCCCTCCAGTTGATACAACATCTTCAATCACAACAACTTTTTGACCTTGCGTGAACTCACCTTCGACTGTATTATTATGACCATGACCTTTTGGTTTGCGGTGATAGATCATTGGCAAATTCAATATATCAGCAACCCACGCCGACAATGCAATGCTGCCAGTGGCAACCCCTGCAATAATTTCAACATTAGGATACACTTTTTTGATTTTGGTAGCGATAGCTTCTGCAATTGGTTTTCGGAGTTCTGGGTGAGAAATAACTTTGCGGGCGTCACAATAGATTGGTGATTTGATTCCAGACGTCAACACAAATGGTTCATCTAATCGAAGTTCCACAATTTTGTATTTCAAAAGTAATTCTGCAAGTTGATTTTCGGTTAGTGGAGTAGACATATTTAGATTCAATCAACAAAATTTATTATTGTAAAGTGTTTATACTTTTGTGATGTAGGTCACTAAGTTTCTAACCTCATCCAAAGCTCTTATAATATAGTTTGGATAAACATTTGTGATTTCTGGGGTTTCGTCTGCAAATTTTCTACTTTTGATCCAAATCGTGATTGCTTCAATTGATTTTCCAATTTCAATCTATCTCAAATAACCAAGGTTCTAGAATCATAATTATTGGAGATTCTCAAAAAATTAATTTCTGTTTTCTTATCTTCCACAAACAAAACTGATTTGAAATACCAAGTCTTTTTACTTCTTGATACATTTCGCCACCACCTTTTCCGATTAAATGAATATCAATGTTCAGATTTTGAAAGAAAAGTAAAACTTTTTTAACATTACTTAACAACATCATTTTTTCTGAGTCATAAAGGGTTCTTTTCCAATCAAAAATTACACAACCGATAATATTTTTCATAATCCACAAAATTAACTATTTTAGATCTCCAGTCAAGCAAAAGATGATCGTTGGAGTTGTCGATCTGACTTTTTCTTTGCATGGATTATAATTAAAATTCAAGCTTTGACAAAGAATAGCAATTGTCTTATTAATAAGATACATATGGTCGAAAACAAAGCTAACCGTTCTAACACCAAATTTGATTTTGTGAAACCTGCCAAAGTTGAATTCACCTCTGGGTTTTCATTAGAAGAACAGAAGAGGGGAATTGATCAAAAAATTTTGGAAACCAAAAAGGTCTCAAAGACTAATTCTTTTGCAGCCATAGTTTCAATTGTGGCTTTGGCTTTGATTGGCCTTTGCGGATATTCTGTCTGGCAATTAGTAGAAACCAACAAAAAAATTGACCAGGTTACAGTACAAAAAAAACTTGAAGTCGACAAATCTATTATTATTTCTGGCGAATCATTTTCATTGGTTATGAACAACAACCCACCAACTAATTTTGTCAAAACCTCAACTGAATCCAAATTTGATTTTCTTGACTCCAAAAAAAGCACTTTAACAAAGTATTTATATTCATTCCAAAAAAGTGGCGTCGAAAAGTCATCAGGCATAGAAGTAAATACTACAGAATACGACAACAAGCTCAGTCAAGATTCGTTTGCTGCCAAATATCTTGAATCACTTGGTGCAGATTTTGTTATGTCATCTGAAAAAACTTTTTTGCCACGAGGTTTTTTCACAAATAAAATTATCCCAAAAAACAATCCAGATAATATAGCTATTTTCCCAGTTGTTAGTATTAATAACTACTATCTTATCAAAACCTCTAATCAATTGCGTGATAATCCAGAACAAGCTGATATCTCAAAGTTTGTAGATGGTTTAATCAATCAGATATATTTGAATTAATTATGTTAATCGAAACTTATCGTAAAGATTGGAGATATAGATTTTTGGAAAGTTTTATTGGTCTTTCAGTTGCTGTTTTTTTGGTATTTTTGTTAATTTTAGTCTTTGTTTCCCCTTCAATTCTTGCAGTTTTTTTGATAATTTATAGTTTTTTGATGATTCTGAGGATGACGCTGCACTTGATATATGCAATTAGCTCTTTCAAAAAACTTTCACGCTGGTCAAAACCTGATTGGGTCAATCTATTTCAGTTTTATAATTCAAAACCTACATTAGAACAAATAAATTTTAAACTAAATATCTTGGCATCCAAACATCCAAAAAACGAAAATTGGCAAAATGAAATTCGAGAATCAACCAAACTTGCAAAACGAAATTCCGGTTCCAAATTCGAAAATCCTAATAATATTATACACTTTCCATTGTTTTCAATCTACGATGAGAATTATGAGATTGTACTTAGAGGGCTTAGGTCAATTTATGAATCAAAGTACGACCTGTCAAAAATTTGTGTAGTAATATCTCAAGAAGGAAGGCTAGGAAAAGAAAAAAACATTCTATTTCAAGAACATTTAATACAAATTGACTGGCTGAATACTTTAGTTTTTGCTGAAAGTGGTATGGATATTGTTTATAACGACGATCATTTGAACCTTAAATACTCTAATAAAAATTTAATCAACTTTGCCAAAACATTTGAGTCCCGAAAACTTAATATAATTATAACCCAGCATCCAGACGGGTTAATTGGAGAAATTAAAGGAAAATCGAGTAACGAAGATTGGGCAGCTAGACAAGCCAGTTTATTTGTAAAAGCCGCAGATTTTGATTCTGAACTGTGTGTTATTACGAGTTTTGATGCAGATTCCAGAGTAGGCAAAAACTTTTTTCAGATTCTTAGTTTTCATTACTGCTACAACGAAAATAGATTTACAACTGGTTTCCAACCTATGCCTGTGTTTAGTAATAATTTGTTTGATGTTGATTTGTTACCATTTTTGGTTGGAATCAATACAACTTTTTGGACTATGGTGCAATACTCTCTTTTAGATGGTATGCATTTTTTTGCAAACTATTCTGTTCCTCTTGTCTTGGCTCAAAGAGTAGATTTTTGGCAAAGAGATATTATTGCTGAAGATGCACTTTTCTTTAGCAAATGCCTTGTCAAGACCGATGGAGAATTCCAAGTTGTACCGAGTTATAATCATTTTAATTCAGACAATATTGAATCCGATAATTATTGGCAAACTATGGTTAATCAATATAATCAGTTGCGTCGCTGGGCGTGGGGCGGAATTGAGAGTTTTCCTTTCAAATTCTACAATTTTTTTGTTTTACCAAAGTGTAAAGTAGATATAAGACATAGAATTTCATTAGTTTTTAATGATTGGTACAGCCATTTTTGTTGGTCAACGCTACCTATTGTTTTTTCTTTAATAGTATTCCTTCCAGCACTTATCAATCTGGACTTTGCAAAGTCAACAATTGCAGTTAATTTTTATGAGTTATTGTTTTATTTTTCTTTGATTAGCTATATTTCACTAGGAGTTGTGATTGCAATTCTTTTCTTATTTATTTTTCCTCAGGCTGCATTAACCAACTCCGCAACCAAAATAAGTTGGCAGCACAAACTTAATATTCTAATACCGATTCTAATTTCACCATTAATAATGTTTGTCTGGGGTCCGCCCGCAATAGATGCTCAGATAAGAGGGATTCTAGGTAAATACATGGGTTACTGGGTCACACCAAAAAAATAATTAAAATAATATCAATGTCTTTTTTTTCTTTTCAAAATGAACCAATTGATCTCAAGAACAATGCTTTCGATTTTATGCGTTTGGCACTTGCTTTGCTCG
>JAYTWQ010000140.1:0-6659 GCA_043743355.1 bacterium
GCTCAAAAATATTATCTTTCGATAATTGATTTTTTGTATATTGGTTTGTAATTTTTCCAGCATTGTTTAAAATTAAATTGTTGTTAGAATTAATATAAAATAACAATATATTTGCTGTTAATATTATAGCAATTAAAAAAGCGACGATTATTATTTTTTGTTTTTTCATTTTATTAATTTTACCCTATATTTTAATTTTTTGCAAATTAACAGTTTTATAAATGCAAGTAGCTAAAATTTTATAAAGAATTCTGCATCTAAATTGGATTCAATAATGTTTTTGAGTTTTAGTTGCGTAAACAATGTCTTACTTGGTATTTAAGCTATCTCTTACTTATTAGTTTGTAAATTAAACTCATAGGTAAAAGTCATAAAATTTTATATACAAAAAACAACTCTACACTTCTAAGAGTTTTTTTGACAAATACCAGTAATTAGGTTAGTATTAATCAATAATTAACACAGCCTGATGAAAGACCAGTATAATGTACACAAAGTGATAGATGCCAAACGCCAGTGGTTTATATTTGGATCTGCCCAAACTTTTTTTGGTTTTTTGCCATTTGTGTCGCTTTTGATTTGCATTCTCTTGTTTAGTTCGTTAGATCCTGAAAACAGTTTTTTGTTTAGGCTATTCTTTCATTTGAATTTGGTAATTGCCTTCGGAGGTTTTTGGTTTTGGTGGGTCAAAGCGTGGGAGCATTGGGATGAGAATTTTGTTATTTATCTACGCCAAATCTACAACTCCAGACCTGCCAACAAAAAAGTCACTGTAGAAATAAATTTGCCAGAAGATTTGGATTATAATCCTAGTAACATGGTTAGTTTCTTTTTCTTTTTTAAGAATACTTTTCGATCCCTCGATGTAAATAGACCTAACATGTATAACTACGGCAAATGGCATTCCAATCTAGCTTTTGATATTATAATTCATAATCGCCAAACAAAGATTTTTGCTACTTTTCCCCGCAAAAAATACACTCAGTTCCTAGAAGGAATGGTTCGTCTATTCCCTGGTGTCAAAATCGATATCGTAGAAGATCCTTACAAAGACTGGCCAGCTAGTTGGATAGAAGGTCAAAGAGTAGAAGGTTACTCAGACTTGTGCGGTTTTAATTTTGGGCTCAAAACTCAAGGATTCGAACCATTATTCAAAGCCTCTGACTTACCTACCAAAAAAGGAACTAGTGCACTGGATAATTTGCTACGCTCGATTCGAGATTCTATTACGGATGAAAAAATAATGATGCAATTCGTATTCCGTGCCAATGGAAACGGTCTTCCATATGCTCAGTGGCAAGAACAATATAAAGATTGGAGGCAAGAATTATTTGACAAATACTCTCCAAAGGATTCCAACGGCAAGTTAGATTCTCACGCATTTGAAGCACTTTTGCCACACGAAGAAAAAGAAGTTAATGAAGCTACTAGGTGGAGAACTCACCAAACTTTGGTGCAAACCTCAGTCAAAATTGTGGCATTGTGCCAAAAAGAACAGGTCAATTACATGGAGAATATGTTAGAAAAAATTGCTCGTGTATATTATGGTAACACTTCTCCAATTGGTGACCCTGGAATGGAAAAAAAAGACATTACCGCAACTAATCAAAAATTCTTTAGGCACAACAACGGAGCGCCAGAATTTCAGAATGTGTACGATCGATATATTTTTCCACCAAAGTCTTTTTCTATTGTTCTGGACCAGTTTTTTGAGCCAATATATAATTCTATGTATTACCAAAAAGAAAATCTGTATAGGCGAAAAATGCTATTCAAAACCTTGAAGGGTAGGGATATTTCGGCACAGTGGAATGGAGACAAACTTTTGATGGATCCAATTAACGGCGCTGGGATTTTCCAATTCCCAACTAAGGCAACAAGTCAAATGACGTTCAAAGATAACTTTGTCACTGCACCATCTATGAGAATGCACGAAGATGTGTTCAATGATGGGGATGAGTGATTTTGAAAAAAATTCTTTATCGGTGATTAAAATCTTTAGCTTGACATTTTCTCTTTTGACAGGCAACTTTTAGATATTATGTATGAATTACAACAACTCAAAAAAGCAATCAAATTCAACTCGGTTGAAGTTCTTCCAACTGACGATACGCAACTAGACAAAGAACTCAGTTTTTTGGTAGAAAAAGCCAACACTTCTGGGCAACCGATTCGGCATTATATAGGCTTCGAAATCTCTGGCAAAATTCATTTAGGGTCGGGAATAATGACTGCTCTAAAGGTCAAGGCTTTGCAAGATGCTGGAGTCGTGTGTTCGTTTTGGTTGGCGGATTTTCATACTTGGATCAACAACAAGCTGGATGGCAGATTAGAAACGATAGACAAAGTTTCGAGAGAGTATTTTGAGCCGATGATGTTAGAATGTTGTAGGGCTGTTGGTTGTGATATTAGCAAGATAGAAGTTCTAAGAGCCACCGAAATATATGATACCAAAGTAAATGAAAAATCATTTTTTGCTTTTGATCTCCAGGTCGCAAAGAATCTGACACTCAATCGTGTACTCAAATCTATATCTGTAACAGGTAAAAAAGAAGAAGATAATGTGAATTTTGGGATACTTAGATACCCGCCAATGCAAGTTGCTGATGCTTTCTTTATGCAAACTCATATTGTTCATGCTGGAATGGATCAACGCAAATGCCATGTCTTAATGCGAGAAACTGCGTCCAAACTAGAATACGATTACCAACTCAAAATTGCAGGTAAGCCAATAGCTCCAATTGCTGTTCATCACGCCTTACTTCTAGGACTAGGCAAACCCGAAGGTGATCAAGGTTCTCGAATGAGAGATGAGGTTATGGAAGATGCAAAGATGTCCAAATCAAAGCCAAACACTTGTATTTTTCCAGACGATAGCGAAGAATTAATTGCGGCTAAGATCAAGAAAGCTTACTGCCCAATGTCGAATCTCGAAACTCAAACCAAAGAAGAAATAGAAAGCGAACAAAAATTAAACCCGATTCTGAACTGGATTGAGAATATGATTATGCCGATTCAAGGTAACTTTGAAATCACTAGCCGTGAAGGTAATATCAGTAATTATGTTGACTTTGAAGTTCTTTGGTCCGATTATTGTAATGGCATGATTCATCCAGTGGATCTCAAGAATTCGTTAGTTGTTGTATTGATCAAGATATTAGAAATACCACGCAATTGGGCGGTGCAAAATAGAGAGAAGTTAGAATTGGTTGAAAGCTTTGCAAAGAAATGAAACAAATTAAAAGATAATTCTTGACTAAAAATCTTCTCAAAGTCATGATAAATCTATGTCAATTTTAGTTACAACAGACGATGTCAAAAAAGTAGCAAACCTTGGAAGGCTATACAAAAACTCGACAGACGAAGATAACTTTGGACCGCAAAAAGATCTTAATTCAATCTTAGAAATGGTACAAAAATTAAGTCGATTAGACCTCTCTCAATATTCTCCACACGCCGCTTTCAAAGTGATCGGAATTAGTGACCTAAGAGACGACGAACCAAATAATGAGAACGAAGAATACGCACGAGTAAGACTCAATATTATCAACAACTTTCCAGCTAGGCAAGGTGACTTGTTGCAATTACCAATCCGAATAATCGAAGAAAACTAAATATATGATTAATGATTCTAATTTTTTGACCGAGTTCTTGGCCGAAGTCAATTTTGTTCTTGCACAGACTGACAATGGCAACAAACTCAATGATCTAATTGCTCCAATTCGCAATCTTTTGATGGAAGAAAAAGACCTCCTTTGTTTTTCACTCTCTAGATATAGCGGTGCCAATTCGCGAGTTGCTTTTTTTTGTGAGTGGTATTTTCAGACACTTCGAATTACTAATGATACCAGCAAATTATTCGAAGAGAATCGCAAATATTTTCGTAAAAAAGTACCAGTCAAATACCGTGGTATTCCCAATATTGATCATCTAATCGACCAAGATATTGCGTTATTCATACCGCATCAAGTAGCAATTCTACACACCAAATCCAAAGAAATCCTAGATAGTCTAGTCCAAAAATACCCTTATCTCAGTAGATATCTCAACGATGCTTTTATTTCTCAATTCTATGCCAGCCAATACTTAACCCGAAAGAAAAAATATGTAGAAAGTGTAAGTATAAGCGAATATCTTGAGGCACAGTCAACTAATACCAGTTTTATTCAAATTGCTTTGCCGTGTCTTTTAGGCTTTTGTTTTGCATTCAACCAAGAAGAAAGCGTGATCAATCCTTCTGCGATCAAATGGGTAATTATCGAAGAACTACTTAAGAATATTTCGCTTTTGCACCAGATTAATCAGAATCAAGATTTTGAAGAGTTTGTGCACTCCAACAACCTTTCTGAACGAGAGCAATTCGAGTGGATGCAAATGGATCCCAAGAACAAATTCCAACAAATTCTAGCTAATTCAGAGACTCGTGAGATTATCAAAACTCAAAAAGAAAAAATTTATGGACAAACAATCTCTTCGATTGAATCAGTGCAATTACCAGACAAGAACAAAGAAATGCTCAGGGAGTTGCTGGATTGGGTAACCCAAATGGGATAAATAAGTTTGGAGTTGTAAAGTATCGTATACGCAATCTTTATTAACTATATATAACAAATGTTACCCTCGTCAAAACTTCGTTTTGCCACTCCCTAGATAGGGAGAATTTTAATTTTGATGTAAAAGTTGATTAGAGATTGGGTATATTAGAAAGTGCCTAAATGAATCTAAAGCAAAAATAAATCATTTGTATGAAACAGCGAACTGATCTTTTAATTCTGGTACCGTGTTATCTCTTGAAAAAAAGTTCGAGAAGCAACCCGCTATTCTCAAGGTGACAAAGTGTATTTTATTGAATAATAGCCTTGACAATTTGCTAATTCCTGTTTAGAATTCAATTCTGTTGATTGATTCAACATATATATGGTAGTCGTAGCTCAATTGGTAGAGCACCGGGTTGTGGTTCCGGTGGTAGCGGGTTCGAAACCCGTCGGTTACCCCATTTTGGTTCTTATTAATATAGCATGATTTGACAAAGATCACAAAACTATTCATTTTTGTTAAGTTGCATAAGTAATATCAGACATACGGGCCCTTAGTTAAACGGTATAATACGTCCTTTGCACGGATGGGTAAAGGGTTCGACTCCCTTAGGGTCCACCAATCAATAACTAACTACTCCTCAAATCGAGGAGCTTTTTGTTGGGGTGAAATTGTCCTAAAGTTCATATGGGCTTGAGTATACATGACATGTCAACGCTTTTACAAGTACCTAAATTTTTTTTTAGAATTTAACTACCATTTTTTGAAGCAAAATTATTGACAAAAAACAGCAGTGTAAACAATAATTAATCTAACAAACAGTTGACTTGCATTTATAAACAATATATGGTATAATTAGTATGAATAATATAATTACTATGCACATCGATAAACCTATTATCCAGATAAGCAGCGATGCCTTGGCTTCGGTATACCCTACGGAAGGTTATTTTACTGCTAGATTTGAATTAGAAGATATGTCAGCAATAGGCAATACGGCAGAAAATGCTGCAGAAAATTTGGTAGCATTGTTCCACGTGACAATAATGGAATGGTATCAAACTAATCAGCTTGAAGATAAGTTGATGAAATATGGGTGGAGTGCGGAAATTCATTCGGAAAATAATATTTTGTACATTGAGCCTCCTCTAAAAATAAAAGTATTAAAAAAACAATATAATCTTTCAGAAGACGATTTGGAGATCGTTGAGACAATCGAATCAATTGAAGACATGAAAAAAATACTTCAGCTTAACTGACTTTGATTATGTCTAGGAATAATTATAAAATAGCTTTTACCAAACATGGGAAGAAAAAGAGAGTCGAAGGTCTGACCAAAAATGACGAATTAACTGATAAATTCCTTGAATGTATAGCAACACTTCTCAATGACCCCAAAGACATTTCTTTGAAAACAGAAAAAAAGTTCGTAAGAATCTCAAAAGAGAAAAAATATTGTAGTAATATCAATGGAGACTGGAGAATTATATGGGAATACTCTGATGATGAACAATCAATTTTAATCTTGGATATTGGCACTCATAACGGATCTAATTGCGTTTACCAAAAGTCTTCTTTTTGACGATCAAGCTCCCTAGCAATACGGGTGTTTTTTGTTGGGTTAGAATTTATTTAATTTTGCTAAATACTTTTATCAAAGAAGAAAATTCTGTATCATAATGAGGACTAATAATTTCTTTATAATCAGAGTCTCTTACAATTCCAATAATTTCAGATTTTCTTTCAAGTAAAAAAAGTCGTCTATCTATTAAAGTAAATATCCAAGCTCCTTGCAAATACATTGCACATGCTCTATTGTAAGAATTTAGAATATCTTCGAGGCATTCAGCTTTAAGTTGATTAAACTTATCTACTTTGTCCTGACTATCAAAATTAATTTCGATGCTTAATTTCATAGTGTCTCGATAATTCGTAAGCGCATTCTGAATTATTTCGTCTAAATATATTTTTGTACTTGCTTTGTTAGAATTCCAAGCCATCCAAGCTATAATTAATGTAGGAATTAAAATAGCATTACTCAATAAAATATTTATAATATTTAGTGTGTTATAATAATTGTCTTGCATGAATTATTTTTTTTCACTTTTTGGACTTTGATTTTG
>JAYTWQ010000141.1:0-3530 GCA_043743355.1 bacterium
GGATGAATACCAAAAAAGATCAGTCCAAAAATACGTAGTAAAAGATTTTAGATAAAACTTAAACAAGTAAAACCACTTGTAATTCAGCCCAAGTGTTCGTTGGAGAAATGTCATTTTAGAAACTTATTTTACATTATTTGATTTGTTAAAAATATTTTTGTCTATGAAAAGATCCTGAAACAAGTTCAGAATAACATTTGGTGACACTTGAATTTTTAAATTAAGGTAAACCCCAGTCACTTAACAACAGGCAATTAAGACTGTTAGTCTAGGAAAGTTAAAGCCCAGCCTTTTCGTCCAGCTCGTCCAGCTCGACCTACTCTGTGAGTGTAATCATCATAGTTCTTTGGTTCATCGTAATTGATAACGTGAGTAACCTTTGGGATATCTAGTCCTCTAGCTGCGACATCAGTAGCAATCAGAATGTTAACTTCATCTTGCTTGAATCTTTTGATTGCAATATCTCGTGTTCTTTGGTTTTTGTCGCCGTGAATAGTCTCGACATCAATTCCCATTTTTTCAAGATCTCGTCCTAGATAATCTACAGCCATTTTGGTTTCGCAAAAAATCAAAACTTTTTCCACTTCGTCAGTTCCAAGAATTTCGACTAATTTGTCGATTCGACTTTCACCTCTTTCAATCTTGACAATATCTTGCTCTACATTCTGAGATGTGTTACCTGTTCGGACAGAGATTGTAATTGGATCTTTGAGGAGTTTATCCATCAATGGCTTGAGTTTTGGATCAAGTGTTGCTGAGAAGAATAGAGAATGTCTATGAGAAGGTAATGAATTGACGATTTCGGTTACATCATCTACGAATCCCATGTCCATCATTCGATCAACTTCATCCAGAACGATAGAGTCAAATTTGCTTAGATCAAGAACGTTTTTTTCGATCAAATCCAAAAGTCGACCTGGAGTTCCGATAACGACCTGGCAAACCTTGTTGATTCTAGCAATCTGTCGTCCGATTGGCATTCCACCAACACAAACAGCAGAAAAGATTCTTAGATCTGGCGCAAATGCCAAAAGTTCTTCTTCGATCTGAGTTGCAAGTTCTCGAGTTGGGACAACAATTAGACATTTTGGTTCCTTGTCAATGTGGTAAAGGAATTGAGGCTTGTCATCTCGATCTCTTCGGTCAGTTCCTCGTGAGAAAGTTCTTGCTCCTGGTTTTGCTTGGAATTTGGTTGGGATTTCTCTTGCTGGAGCTGCTTCAATGACGTCTCGATCAGGAAGACCGTTAGGGTTGTCTCGTGACTTTAGAACTTTGTCTAGCATCGGAATCAAGAAAGCTGCAGTTTTGCCTGTTCCAGTGTTGGCTAGTCCAATGACATCTCGACCTTCAAGAATTGCTGGAATTGCTTGATCTTGGATTGGTGTAGGGGTCACATAACCTCTAGCTGCGATTCGATCTTTAAGAATTTGATGAATTTTAAAATCGTCAAAAGTATTCTTTGGTTCATATGGTACGATTACCACATCTTTAGCAGCTTGGATATATCGTGAAGACTTGATGTTTTCTTTTTGGAATCGTCTTCCGCCACCGTTGCCACCTCGACCTCCGAATCGGCTACCGCCGCCAAAGCTACCTCGACCTCCTCTATCACCACCACCGAATCCGCCTCGACCTCCACGGTCTCCACCACCAAAGCCTCCGCTTCGACCTCCTCTATCACCACCACCAAAGGATCGACCACCACGGTCTCCTCCTCGTGATTCTCCACCAGAATTGACCACAAAACTGTCATCAGATGGATTCATTCTAACTGAGCTTCTTTGTCTGCCTGCATTACTGTCGTTGTTGTTACCTGTGTACATATAAAATATAAAAAATTGTTGTTTGTGTTTTTGTTCAGAATTTATCCAAGATTAATTACTTTTTGACTTTATAAAAATAAAGAAAGCAGAACCGAATGTATTACAAATGGCAAAATAATTATATCTCAGAAACAAAATCTAATTTGGGATTCTACAGTCGTTCTCTAACTTTACGAAGTCAGTTGGGGCGTATCAGGATTAAAAAGAATATTTAATACACTAAGACGCAAAAAGCGAATAAAAAACTAGAATATCGGTATTCTTTCAAAAACAAATATGGTGCATCGTGAGAGATTCGAACTCCCGACCCTCTCAACGTCAATGAGATGCTCTACCACTGAGCCAACGATACATTGTAGAATACTATCAGTTTTTTAGTGTGTTGTCAAGGTTTTAAAGATTTTTTGGTTCTAGCATGGTTTTGACTTCAAATCGTTCTTTTCTAATTCTCGAACTGCTGATTGGTTCATTTTTTTGCATAATTCTAGGAATAATGTTTAGTGCAATTTTGTTTTTGTCACACAATTCTTGCAGCAATTTTACATCCCCAGATTTGCCTTGTCCAAAACTAAAATCCTCACCTATAACAATACTTTCAACCCCAAATTCGGCTATCAAAAGCTGCTCAAAAAATTCTTTGGGTGTCAAAGTTTCGAGTTCGGCGTCAAACTCCAAAACAATGATTTGTTCAATTTCAAGTTTTAAAATTGTTGTTATTCGGTCTTCGAGACTTTGCAAATAAACAAAATTCTCTTTGCCGTCAAAATACTCTCTAGGGTGAGGATCGAATGTAATCAAAGTTGGAGTTTGTTTTTTATCTTTGGAGATATCTAAAACTTTTTGAATCAAAGTTCTGTGACCGAGATGTACACCATCAAATTTGCCTATTGTCGCCACACACGGTTTATTTAGTTTTTGTTTTTCGGGATATACTTTGTAATTTATCATTGCTATAATTATATTTGATCTAATTTTATGTTAAATTGAAATTCTATTGAGCAAGGGATCCCCAGTCAAGCTGAGGATGACGGGTTTGAATGTCTACAAATACCTGTTCTGTTGCAATTTTAAGTTTGTATTTGTATTTTACTTTATTTCATTTCTTTAATCCATGTTTTGCGGAGTTCCACTCGCTCGTCTCGCCTTATCTCTCCTTCTGGCTGGATCATCAATTGTTCCGAACCAATTCCAGTTGTTACAATCAGAACTTTAGTTTCTTCGTCTGACATTTCAGCGTATTTTCGGGCAATTTCAATCGCTAGTTCAAATGATTTTTGGCGATTTGTTTCCTTGTAATATTTTTGGGTTCCGTCGAATTTGCCTAAGTCGGTCAATTCTCTTTCTGGTGGGAATTCTGTTGATAACATATTCACGATTGCTTGGGGGTTGTCATCTTTGTCATAATTATCAGTTGTTATAAGACTAAAATCTGCGTTGGAATAACTTGTCGTTCCTAGAATCGGTTTTTTCCAGTCATCTCGTCCAGCTCCGTCGCAGCTAATAATATGAATAATTTTGTCAAAAAAAAGTCTCCGCCTAAAATCAACCAAAGTTTCCATCAATCTCTTCATACTTTCGGGTTCATGAGCGTAATCAACAAGGATCGAAACTCTGAGGTTTTTTGGTAATGGCATATTATTGTTGTGCTTTATACAAAGTATTTTGTCAATGGTTGACAATTATGTTTATACCCATAAAATTTATATT
>JAYTWQ010000142.1:0-2733 GCA_043743355.1 bacterium
TTGTAAACAAATCAAATTTTTGAGGGTTAATCAAATTTGAATATTTTTCCCGAAGATCATTTTGAGTGTAATTATCATTCTTGTTTTTTCGAATTCTTGCACCAATTTGATCTTTATCTTTATCGTCGATTAGTCCTAGTTCTTTGATTTTGTTTTCAATTTCAATTGTTCTTCTTGAAAAAATATCAATTGTTGGTCTGTCATATTGAGCAATCTCAAAACTGTTTGGGGTTTTACGAATCTCAAAACCAAGATCAATCAATTTATTTGCAAGTTTGGAGTCAAAAATGGCTTGATAGTATGGAGCATTAGTTTTTTTGTCCGCAAATTGACCAGCTTTCCACATATTTTCATTTGTATCATAAGTCAAATTCATTACGATTGTGTGAATATGAATGTGCGGGTCAGGGTAACCATTAATTGGTCGAGAATTTTTGTGCAAAAAATATGCATAACATAGATTACCAGTAATCGAATTTTCATCTTTGATTCCGTCTTTACGAATTCTTGCTTGAAAAGTTTTTTCAATTTCTCTCATTGTTTCTTGCATCGATTCAATAGTCGCTTTTGTGATTCTCGGATCTTGGGTCAAGGCTTCCTGAAGACTTACAGATTTTGGTACAGAAAAGTTAAAATCATATGCTTGGCGGCGATTAGCAACATTTCGTGTAGTAAGTTGGCTACCATCAAATGGGTGTTTATTTTCACAGACTGCCTCAAAATCTTTGGCTTGAACCGTTCCACTAAGCCCCAAAAGTTCAGCTGCTAAACCATTCCATTCGCCGGTAATTTCGCCTCGTTCGGTATAATAATCTCCTCGAGTTAGACTTTGTTTGTGATAATCAACGGCATTTTTTATGTTTACGATTCGGAGCATATTGTGGAATTGGAGTGATAAATTATATCAAGTATTTTGATATTTATAATGTACAGGCATCTCCCCTAAGACTAGCCTTAAAAAATTATCCTGTCAAAAAAATTTCAATAATAATTATGCTTTGCCACCTTCTTGTAAAAAACTAACAAGCCCAAAATTAGTTTTGGTTTGCGACCATTTACGACCAGATTGATACACATAGGCTTGAACAATTCTATTATTTGTAACCCCACCTTTGGCGAGCTGATCTAATTCCCAAGGCAGCACTTTGTAATCCAAAACTCTTTGTAGCGAGATTGTACTATTTGGATTTTCGGAGCGGTTGATATTTTCACTTTGTTTGACTGTATAATCTTTGCCGAGAAGTTTGGTGACATACTCGTTGTTTGTTTCTGGATCAGACTGGCAGTGCAGGAATTTGGTTTGGAGGACGGCAAGGAATGAGTCGACCGTGGCTTTTTCTCGATTAGAACCAACAAAGGCAAGGTAGTTGGAATAATTTTGAGTTAAATATACTGAACAGACTTTACTAGATCTGGCGGTTGTTTGGAACAGTACATCATCTTGAGTCAAAAAAAACTGAGCCTCATCAATCCACAAAAAAATTGGTGGCATTTTATCCTTATCTTTTACGGTTTCTCGTTTAGATTCTACCGCCATTTGAAATATAGTTTTGAAGATTAGTTGAGCCATTTTACCAGTTTTACGGAATTGTTTGATATTCAGATCGAGTACAATTATTGAGCCATCGAATGTCATTTCTGGATTAAAGGTATCTTCAAGTTCAGATGACAGAATATGTTTTAGTTCGCCACGAAGTAGATTGTCGACAAGGGAAGTGAACATTGAGATAATTGATGATCTAGGCTCAGAATCCATTTGTGGAAATTCATAGTTCCAGTAGTTTTGGGTCAAATCATTGTATTCGCCAATTAGTTCTTTCTGATATTCTGATATTTCAGAATCTTGGTTGGCAATTTTTGATTTGATTCTGGTGACTATATCTTGAAAGTATTCTTGATTTTGAGTGAGAGAATCATTTGTTTTTGGGCTAAAAATTAGATTAACTTCTTCTTCATTTCTTGGAGCTGCCATAACCAATCTATACATATCTTGAATTGATAATTTGCCATTGGCTAATACTAGTATTGAAATAGTATTCTTGATCAATTGTTCCATTGCGTTTTGCCAGTAATCACCTTCGTTGAACTTCTGAAGGGCAGAAAGAAATACATGAGTAATATTGACAGTGTTGTACTCCTCTTTGACCAAATAGTTCAAAAAATTAAATCGCTGACCGCTAGTTGGATTAACGACAATTAACTTTTCACTCATGCCAAGAGATTTAGTGTAGTTTTGCCACATTTCACAATCTCCAGCTTTGACTGTTAGCACTAGTCCGCCGAATCCATTGTAGATATATGTTTTAGCGAGTACCATTCCTGAACCACTTGTTTTGCCTGAGCCCGTTCCGCCAAATATCTGAACACCTTCGATCGCATCGCGAATACACCACGAATCACCTAGAATTTTGATCAATTCTACTTCTGGTTTGTAGGATAAAGAATTTTTTTTGTAGATTTCGACAAGGTTTTGATTATTCATAAAATAGGGTTATAATTTGTTAAAACTTGGGTAGCTTTCTTTGGATTGAAAATAGTCAGTAGCTGCTTCTTTGAGGTTAATTATTTCTTCTTTACTGGTTTTTGGAAGGTGAACTATACATGAAAGCTCTCTACTGTTTAAATACTTTCCAAACATGTTTTGGGATAGTGACATAAATATGTTTTCTTTTGGAACAAAGCGAATATTTTGAACATTTACATTTGATAATTTGGAAACATAGTAATTTTGCG
>JAYTWQ010000143.1:0-2570 GCA_043743355.1 bacterium
GTAATTACAGTAATGGGACATGTTGACCACGGCAAAACCACCCTACTCGATAGTATCCGCAAATCTGATGTAGTCAGTACTGAAGCTGGAGCAATCACACAACACATCAGCTCATACAAGATTGAGTACATGCCAAAAGACAAAAAAATCCTAAAATCTAATCTAGTGAAAGGAGAAAATGGCGGAATTAAGATAACTTTTGTTGACACACCTGGACATGAGGCATTCGCTGCAATGCGAGCTAGAGGAACACAATTAGCAGACTTTATTATCCTTGTTGTCTCGGCGGTAGAGGGACCAAAACCACAGACAGTCGAGGTAATCGAGCGGGCCAAATTGTCCAAAACTCTAGTAATAGTAGCTATTAATAAGATTGATTTGCCAGAAGCTGATATTGAAAGAGTCAAAGGTGACCTAGCAGGTTTTGGATTAACACCTGAAGAATGGGGCGGCGAAACACCTTTTATACCCATTAGTGCAAAGAAAGGTGAAAATTTAGACAAATTAATTGAAACTATTTTGACTTTTGCAGAACTGGCAGACCTCAAAGGAGAGATTGATTGTGCAGGACAAGCAGTTGTGATTGAATCTCATATGGAAAAAAACATTGGAGTAAGTGCAACAGTGCTAGTAGTCAAAGATAAAATTACGGTTGGTTCTGTAATCCGCTGCGGCGAACATGTTGCCAAAATCAAGAGACTAACGACAACTGAAGGCAAAATTATTCAAGAGGGTAATATAGCTGATCCAATAGTGCTTTTAGGTTTGCCTGAGATCGTCAGTATTGGCGAACCAATCTTGATTTATTCTAGTCAAAAACAAGCCGTTGTTGATGCTAATATCCAAAAGCTAAAGAATTCAAGCAAGCGAATAATTAATGTTGACAGAGGCTTGTCAGGTTCTCAGACTCAGATTAATGTAATCCTCAAGGCTGATGTTACAGGCTCTCTGGAGGCACTCAAAGACTCAATTATTAAGATCCCACAAGACAAAGTAAAGATTTTTATAAAGGCTGATTCAGTTGGTGAAATTACCGAAGGTGACATTGATTTTGCACAAATTACTAACTCTACAATTCTAGCTTTTCATACCAAATACACACCAAGTATCGAATCAATGATTGAAAAAACCAAGGTTAGCGTCATTAGTTCGGACATAATATATGAAATCTTGAACTGGGTAGAAGAACAAATCGTAAAGAATACAAAGTACGAAATTAGAGTTGACGTAATTGGTCGAGCCGAGGTGCTGTCATTGTTCAGATCAGAGAATACCAATCAACAAGTGTTCGGAGGAGAAGTCAAAGAAGGTAAGATCTTATCAAACAAAACTCTACGTGTATTCCGAGGTGAGAAAGAAATCGGACGCGTCGAAGTCGCAGAATTGCAAAGAAATAAGGTCAAGACAAGTGACATAATCGAAGGTCAACAATTCGGAATGGCAGTTACAGGAAAGTGTGTAATCAAAAAAGGTGACTTTATTGAATCAGTTGACGAAGTTGTTCTGAAGTAAATAATTTTTGAAAGTTATGAAATTTGCTTTCGGTACTCGGGTTTATATCACTTCCTTAACCAAAAACTCCTCGGGGTAAAACTTGTCAAAACTTGCGATACTAGCTTTGAGGCGGCGAGCATAGACCAAATTAGAACAATCAACGAGCGAGATATTTTTCTTATCGTATTTGTGAAATTCCTCCCAAATTTCATGTTCCATTTTTTCGTCAACATAGATAATTTGAGCATCGAATATTTTTATTTCTTCAAAAATGTCTTTGGCTAATTGTTGATTAAGCCTTCTTGAAATAAGAGTAATTATTTCTAATCTTGTTATATTAAGAATTACAAAATTTGCTTTGTTCTCATACTTCAATATTATATTCCTTGATTTGTTGTGATTAGCATCTTCTGTAATAAAATAACCATAAATAAAATCACTATCCAGAATTATATTTTCAAAGTCATTATCCATATAGCTCTTCGTCAATTAGTTTGCTAAGTTCTTCAGGTTTGTCATATACAAATGGATTATTGCCGCTAAAGCTTTTCATCTCCTTGAAACTTTTTTTCTTTGTACTTTTTGGCATAGGCTGACTTGCAACGGCTTGTCTTACATATTCAGAAAAAGAAAGGTTCTGGATTCGTGCATTCATCTCATATCGCATGAGATCGTCAGTATCAAAATATATTAATTTTTTGGTTTTTGGTTTAATTTGAGACATAAATTGATTATGATATATATATCATATATTGTCAATATTTAACTTTTGAAAATTCTAAATATATCAAAGCCAGCAATAACAATTCCAAGTCCCATCATAAACAGGAAAGTTACGCCAATTATAACACCTTCAATTCTTCGGTTTCTTTTGCCGAACAGTTTGGTTATTGTAATAATTACCCAGCGACCACCGTCAAGTGCAGGAATTGGAAGTAGATTAAAGACAGCAAGGGCAATCGAAATTGACGCCAAAAGTTGAAGATATATCTCAAAGTCAATACTCTTAGAAATTTTTGATATAGTTGCAGAGAACAAGATTGGACCACCAACTTGATCCAGCGCAGTCTTATCTT
>JAYTWQ010000144.1:0-1887 GCA_043743355.1 bacterium
ATTCTGTCAAATTCTTCACGACTTTGGTTGTCTTCTTGAAATATTGTTGTTGTGTATTCTCTTTCAACTTCTTTTTTATAAAAACGGTTTTTATAAATCTCTTTCTTCTCTTTAGTCTTCGTAAATGTTCTAAGTTTGCCTTTGATAGAGTTGATAGTAGAGGTAATTGGTTCGGACATTTTGTCTACGAGCTTGGACATTTTGTCTATCCCCCTAGACAGAATTGATTGAATTTTTGAAGGGATTAATTTAATTATTCGAGAGCATCTATCAACTATATCTACAGCGATATATCCAAGTCGTTCTAATTTTTGAACACATCTGGTTACTGTACGTTCAGATTTGCCGATTAAATTTGCAAAATATTTATTACCCGCTGAGTGTTCAGTTTTGTTTAGCCCTTCAAAAAAAAGTATCTGCGAAAGTATAATTTTTTCATTTCGTCCGATGTCTTTGAGTTGTTCTATTTCTGGTTTAATTTTGATGAGAATGTCCTTTTGATCAGGAGATTTGGTTGTATAGTTGTACATAAATTGACAATAAAGTATTAGAGCCCTTGACAATACATTTTTTTTGATACAATATAAATCTACCGCTAGATTTTGTTCTGTACCTCGAAAGAGGTGTATTTTTTTGAGCGTTTATTTTTAGAAACTATTTTTTTCCATTAAAACAGTCCTAACCACAGGATTTGGTTTGGTCAAAGATGAGACACCAGTTACCAAACCCTACGGTTAAGACTATATTCGTGTCATCTGTTGATTTGTGATTTCTCACTTTGTGGGCAATTTGTCTTGCGAGAAATTACTTTTAGATCATACAAAATATTTTGAATTGTTGTCAAGTATTTTGAATCTATTTTAAAATAATAATATGAAAATGTGATTGAATTAGAATCGTTGACTTTGAAAGCTTGAACTGTTGAGCTTTATCTTTTTTTACTTTCCAGATATTGCTGGTACTTTTCGGAGTCTAGAATCATGAGCACTCTATTTTCGTTATACAGTTTGCTGAACATTTTTTTGCCAAAGCGTTCTCTGCTGTCATGTAATTCCACTTCTCTTTCTGGTTGGGGGTAAAAGAGATCAAAGAACTTGTCAGTCAGGTTATATCGTAGTTTAAGTTCTCCTTTGGAATGTAATCTCAGTTCGATTAGATCTGATTCATCTATTTTATTGTTTAGCATGTCCATGAATTTGCTTAGTTCGGCTGGATGATCTTGGATTGGAAAGGGAAGATATTCGTCAAAAGTATCTTTGTACATTTGTTTTGCCTGTCTGAATCCTTCTTCAAAAGTCCGTGTTTGAAAAGCTATACAAATTATTTTTTTGTACTCAAAAAAGTTGAATGGGGTATTGTTTGGAGTTTCAGACATATGTTTGGGAATTAAGACGAGTTTAAATATGAATAAAGTTTTTATGATTCGATCTGGTGAACAAGCTTACTCATTATTATTCACTTCAAATCTATAAACTCGTACCAGTTCTTGCGGTTAATTGTTCTCAAAGTTGAATTAGGGTAGGTATCAAAAAATTCTTGGTGGACTTTGGCAGATTTGGTTTCGCTCCATTTGAATTCAAATACTTCAAACTGTCCATTGCTTTCTTCAACAAAATCAAATTCTTTACCATCTTTGGTTCTCCAAAAATAGTAGTTTTTGTTCAGATTACTATAGCTATTTTGCTTGATTCGTTCAGTTATACAAAAGTTCTCCCAAAGACCGCCAATATCTCCTCTTACATCCAGGTTGTTGAATTGTTGAATAAGAGAATTACGAATTCCTAGATCCCAGAAATACACTTTGAATGGATGAGTTATTTCTTTGGTAATACTACGCTTTAGAGGTTTGAGTTTGTAGATTACAAAGCATTTTTCTAAAAGATCTAA
>JAYTWQ010000145.1:0-14936 GCA_043743355.1 bacterium
ATTACTTTTGAACCACAATCTTGAATTAAATTAATCAATTGAAAGTACAGATCGCCATCGAACCTCAAAGGCAAACTACCAGCAAGAACCCAAATTTGATTAATATTTAGGTATTTTTTGATTGTTTCCAGAACTTTTTGTTGAGTTTTTTGATTTTGGATACAGCCTTTTTCGTTAATTTTAAAATTGTCTTTTGAGTTCGTATAATAATTACTGCAGATTCTAGTTTCGAATTCTGATTTGATTACTTTAAAATCTAAATTTTCTTCAATTAATTTTGCTTTGATTATCTGACCAACATACCCACCAAGAATTGTTATTAACTTTGATTCAATATTCAATTTTTTCAAAACCCGACTAACAGTAATTCCTTTTCCACCAATTTTTTCGGTCGCTAAAGTACCACGAATTGTTTTGTTAGGCTCGAATTCACTAACCAAAACATTCCTATCAAGACATGGATTCAAGGTAAGCGTAAAAACTTTGAGCGACATTATTATATTTATTATATCACAAATATTGTGTTATAGCAAATTAATCAAGTTTTTGAGATCTCCACCCAAATAAAAATCACAATCGTCTCTAATATTATGAGAATCAGTATCTTTCAAATCAACTAATCCAAATTCCATGTTGAGTTCAAGTCCTTGACGTTTTCTAAACTCTCTCAAATTCTGAACTGCAATACCGTCATTAGCTGGAGTGTCGCCTATCATTAAAGATGGACTTTCTACAAATTCTCTATAGTTATATTTGCTCATTTCTTTCAATCTTCCCTGAGCAATCATTAACGGTCTTTGAGAAGGTTTTTGGTAATTTTTGACATTTGCGGCATACAAAACATTGAATAAACCATCTATATTATGATTTTGCAATATGACCCTAAGAGCCGGAAGGTAACCATTGGAAGCGGCAGCTGTCAATACATTATTCGATTTAAGAAATTCTAGAGCTTCTCTTGCACCATATGCCAGTTCTACCAATTTTAAATTTTCTGGTTTTGCACAAAAACCTCTTTTACATTGTAAAAATCTATTCACTAATATAGTAGGATCTTCCAAAATTAACAACTCTCTAAGTTTTAACATTTGTGGAATTGACTCGCTGAACCTCTTATGTTGGATTGATTTGAATTCTGCTTCGGTTAACTCAATCCCAAGAGTTTGTTCAAATGCGTAAAAAACTGATTGTTTGCTATATTCAGCGTTGTCAAGGACAGTTCCGTCCAAATCAAAGATAACATGGATTGGCATTTCTAATTTTGGGGTCATAAGGCTTTAAAAATATTACATAAAATCTTAATTGTCAAAAGTTGACCAAAATCCTTTAGTGTCCAACAATTAGTGAATATGTTACTTGCTCGTAGTTATTCCCATCATTCTCTTCTTTCAGCGATTCCACAGATTCCTGCCTTGGTTGAAGTTGCCAAGAATAAAGGATACACCACAATTGCCCTTACTGATGAAGATTCTGGTTCTGGATTAATTGAATTCTACGATGCCTGCAAAAAATTTGAGATGGGATTCTGTCCAGCTTCTACGCTTCGAATCAAAAACATCGGAACTGGAGAAGGTCAATTCAATCGATCCAAAGAGTTTTCTAAAGTTGCTATCTTGTGCCAAAATAACGCGGGTTACAAGAATCTTTTGGAATTGATTTCTATTGCCAGAACGCAGCGAGAAGAACCAAAGTTTCATTTGATGCTTGAGGACTTTGAGAATAGAAGGGACATACTCGTAAATATCACAAACGAACACGAGATTATAGGTAATATTCTCAACGATAGAATTGGAGTTGCCCAGAGCATTATTAATGAATATCTCAAAATTATCGACAAAGAACAGATTGTACTCGAATTATATTACCCAACTATTGCAATTCCGCAATCTGAAACTAGAGAATTAAACTTGAAAATAATTGATTTTTGCAAGAAGAATATTATTCGATACATTGTTTCGCCTGCTCCCAGATATTTGACTAATGATGACCAGGAAGTGTTCAGAGCCGTTCTCGCAGTACGAGATACTCGTAGAATTGACGATATTGTACTCGAAAGAGACTTTGATCTTCCATCCGTTAATGAATTGAAGAAACTATATGATTATTGTCCAGAATGTTTTGATACCAATACAATTGAAAAAAATATAAAAGTTGAAATTCGAACTAATTATGATAAGCACGCCAACGAAGCTTTTTTTCCAATTTTTGATTTACCAAATGGACAAGAAGACAAATTTGTTTTGACTCGATTGGTATATCTTTGTTTGGTTAGCAAGTTTTCGGATATGAAAGAAAGTTTTGACGAACTTGAAAAAAGGTTCCCTTACGAAAAATTGAACGAACTCAAAGAATTTGCGGCAAAAATCAACCCTAACACTGATTCATTGTTGGGCTACTCCAAAGAACATTGGCAAAACAAAACTATCAAAGATTATATTGACCGAATTTCGATGGAACTTGATGTAATTTTAAACAAAGGATTTGCTGCTTACTTTTTGGTTTTTGCAGATTTAATGGATTTTTGTCAAAAAGAAAATATCGTCACCAATACTCGAGGCTCTGCTGCGGGCTGTTTAGTTGGTTATCTGACAGGGATTTCGATTTTGGATCCTCTCGTGTACGATATTCCTTTTGAAAGGTTTTTGAACCCACTAAGGCCATCTGCACCCGATATTGACGGAGATTTTGCGGATGACAAACGAGACAAAGTAATTCAGTATATCACACAAAAATACAGAGCGAATAAGGTTTGCCAGATTATTACATTCGGAGCGATGTTGCCTCGAGCTGCAGTTCGTGATATTGGTCGTGTACTAGGGATTAGTTATACCAAATGCGACAGATTATCAAAAATTATCCCAATAGCGCCGCAGGGCAGAAAGACAACATTCAAATGGGCGCTTGAAACTTCTCAAGAATTAGCTGATGCGTACCAAAAAGATGCAGACACAAAGCGGATTATAGATCTTGGCAAAAGAGTAGAAGGAAATTACCGCCATGCTTCGGTTCACGCCGCTGGTGTAATTATATCTCCAACAGTCCTTACTGACTTTGTACCGCTCCAATGGGACTCGGACCACAAGATGATTATCTCACAATACGACATGAAAGTAACCGAAAAAATTGGATTGGTAAAAATGGATATTCTGGGAATCAGTAACCTTGCAATTCTTGGGAATGCTGTAGAATTAGCTCAAGAAAGACACGACCTAAAGGTTGACTTGCGAAATATTGATCTTAGCGATCCAAAAGCATTTGATTTACTTTCCAAAGGTCGAACTCTTGGTTTGTTTCAGTTATCTGGACCAGCCATGACTAGATTCCTTGTGCAGTTACAGCCTAGTCGTGTTCAAGATCTAATGGCAATGGTAGCACTGTATAGACCAGGACCAATGGCGAATCTGCCTGATTATATCAAACGCAAAAACAATCACAAACTAATCAAATATTATGTCCCTCAAATGGAAAAATGGATGAAGGATTCCTACGGAATTTTGGTTTATCAAGATGATCTATTGTATTCTGTTATCGAACTAGCTGGATATGATTGGGCGGAAGCCGATACTTTTCGAAAAGGTGTAGGTAAAAAAGTACAAGCAATTCTAGAAACACAGCACAAGCGATTCGTGGACGGTTGTCTGTCTCACTCCAATATTCCGAACGAAACCGCCGAAGCGATTTGGGATCTGTTCGTACCATTCGCAGCCTATGGATTCAACAAAGCTCATGCAGCCAGTTATGGCATGATTGCATATTGGACAGCATATATGAAAGCCGAGTTCCCAGCAGAATTCATGACTTCGTTGATGACCAGTGAAAGTAACAATAATGACAAAGTAGGTTTGAGTATTGCCGAATGTCAAGAAATGGGAATAGATGTATTACCTCCAGACATTAACGAGTCTTACCTTGGGTTTCATGTAATTAATGACAAAGCTATTCGGTATGGTCTAGCAAGCGTCAAAAATCTTGGCTCTGACGTAATACGATTCATGATTGAAGAGAGACGAAAAGCTGGAAATTATAAGAATTTGGAAGATTTTTTGGAGCGAATTTCACAGTTTCAAGGATTCAACAAGAGAGGGCTTGAAGCATTAATTATCTCTGGTGCTTTGGATGGGTTGAGTGTCGTCTAGTTGATGAATTTCGATACCGCCTTCAAATTTATACTTAACTCACTTTGAATAAATAAAACTTCTTAATGAAAGGCTTAGTTTGAGTTTCGATATTGGGAGTTTAAAATACTATTCAATCATCTTCAATTTTCCGAGTCCTGAACTAATTTCTGCATAACCATGTTCAGCCATTACTTCGTCAAACTCTTGATTAATTCTATCAAAAGCCACAATTCCTTCTTGTGCGAATGTAGTTCCAATCTGCACAGCATCGGCCCCAGCTAACAAGAATTCAAAAGCATCTGTTCCTGTTCTAATTCCACCAACGCCAACGATCTGAACCTTACCTTCTAATCTTTGCCTAAAGTTCCATACATTCCCAAGTGCAAGTGGCTTCACAAAATCACCAGCAAGTCCACCAAGTCCCATTTTTGGCTTGATTATTGCAGATTCTTTGGCAGGATCGATAACCAAACAGTTACCTAAGGTATTGCAACAAGTAATATAATCAACTTCATATTTTAACAACAATTCAGATATCTGATCATAAATAGGCAAATCAGTGTAACCTGGCAATTTTACACCAAATTTGATATTCCCACCAATTTCTCTAATTAATCTCAAAGTATTCTCAACTTGTTCTGGGTCATTACCAACCATTGGTTTACCTATAATATTAGGACAAGACAAATTCAGCTCAATAAGATCAGCTAAATTTTGATTCTGAACTTGCTTTATCATTTCTAAATTTTCGTTGAGCGATAATCCTGAAAGACTAAATACAATTGGCTTAGTTGTATATTGCTTCATTTCTTTGACGAACTCCAGAGTTTTTTCAATCCCTTCATTTGGCAAACCCATTGAATTAAGTGTACAGCCAGGAATCAAATCTGACTTTACAATATATTTTGGATTTTCGTTGCCTTTTCGTACTTCAATTGTTGCAGACTTGAGAGTAATTGCTCCAGAACCAGAATCTGCAATTTTTTTGAGTTGAGAAAATACCTGGTTATTAATTCCAGAAGCGTTGTAGATATAGCTTTGTAACTGTTTGCCAGCAAGATTAGTCAAGAACATATTAATGTAAAAATGCCTCAATTTCACTTTTTGGTCAAGAACTTGCAAATTATTTAAAAGTATGTTAAATTACAAATCTATGAGAAAAATCGGAACTGAAGCAGAAAATATTAAGAAGGCGATTTTTGATGGTGATTATCTTTACGATTCTTACCCAAAAGGAACTTGTAAGGAGCTTGGATTTGAATCAGTGGACACAACTCCATTAACAGAATATTTTAAAATCATTAATAGTCTAAGAATAAACAAAATTGCAACTAAAGACGAGTTTGAAAAATATATGGAAATTTATAATTACTTTGATGGAATAGAAACGGTTGACGTAGTTGCAATACCAATTAGTCACACATACGAATTACCATAATCACTTGCCATTTTTGTTTTTTTTGAACAAAGTTATAAGATGATCCAGACTTATTTGTTTTTGACCCAAACCAGCTTAGAAATAGATAATATCCAAAAAAACATAACTCAAAACTACTTCGGGGGTGTAATTAACACCGTTACTACACCTATTAACACCGTCATCCTCAACTTGACTGGGGATCCCAAATCTGAAACAGCCAAAACTGACAATCAAAATACAATTGTTGTAAGCCAAAACCAACCAACAATCACCACGGACCCAATCGACGAAGATATCTGGGCAAAGTACCGCAACTCTGGACAAATAATTTTGTTTGAACCAAAGGAAAGCAGCAAAGATTCGGACGTAGTTCAGTTCAATAATTTTGTTTGCTCAAGCCTGAATAAAAAGTTTGAAAAACCTACAATTCTTTTTTTGGGGGACTTGTCTGATTTGTCTAATAGCGTTCAAGAAGCTTCACTCAAATTGTTGGAAGAACCACCCAAGAACTTGATAATAATAATCTTTGCCCAAAACCTGAGTAGAATCAAATCAACGATCATAAGTCGATCCAGAATTCAGACAATCCAAACACAGGTGGTATTCCAGAACTTGAATGTAAAAGTCGTAGAAAAAACCAAAAAGTTACCAGAACCATCAGTCGTAGTCAAAAAATTGTTGGGAAATATCAAGGTTGAAATAGACAAAATCAGTGATTACGAACGAGAAGAACTAGATATGTGGCTCTGGAAAATCGAGACTAATCTGGGAATGTTATATCGAGAAAAACAAGAATCAAAAATCGCCGAGGCAATAACCAAAGTCCTTAGAGCAAGACAGCTCAACGACCAGAATCTCCAAAAAAAGTTTGCGGTTGGTTGGTTGAATACTTAAGAAAATGAATATCATATTTTTTGTAACACAAAATCTTTAAAACAAATACTTTTAGTTTTAACAATCCAGCTTAATTTCAAACTAACTTACTTTTCAATCCTATCAATAAGAACAGTAGTTTTTTGTACATTTTTATAACTATATCTTCTTGACATAACGGTAATACTTCTGAACTATCTAGATTTTCTGACATGTTATATTTTTTGGTGATCTAGGTTATTAATAGTGTCCGTGTGCAGATCTATTGGCAAAATTCTCCGCATGGACCTCAACACCGATGGATGCATTGGTACATTACTTTCATGACTTGAATCAGGCATCAAACCAACGGGAATAGTGCCATTAACAATAGTCGAGATTATCAACATTGGATCTAGTGGTGAGTAGTGATTTTCAATGATCGGATTAGAAACTGTACGAGAATCTGATTGATAATAAATTATTCTTTGTACATTTTTGGGTATTCCCAGATCGTTATCTTTTAACCAGTTTAACCAGTTTTCTATCAAGTGACAACCGATAGAATGTCCCATTATTATTCTAGGATTAGCTTCTTGTATCCGAAGATTGAATAATTCAAGTGTAGCATTTTGTTCACAGTACTTCTGAGTTTCGACATAATCCTTATATAGACTAAGGGGATTAAAGTCAAAAATGCTAAGTGTCTTGTTGTTCAATGTAAACTCTTCAAACGACGGACTCGATTTCCTAAGTTTTGTCCATGATTGATAGAGCTTAGTTTGAAAATTCATAACGTCAAAGCTAGCCCCAGAATAAAAACCTCCAGCTGCAAATATTTCGATAGAAGTTTTTTGCTCCGCTGTGTTATCTGGAACTTCAGTTTTGCTTGTATTTTCCATTTAATGTCGTTTATTACTATGTATGATGAGAGACAATCTCATGAATGTCAACATTTGCTTTCAGGTTCAGCTTGTATTAGTCTTAAAGTATAATGGTTATGACATTGTAATCCAATGTTGATATAAGTAGGTGCTACGATACCATGTTCATAAATGGTTTTGCATAATATTAGCATAACTTTTCCTCAAAATGGAAACCTCTTTATCAGCCTAGACTGTCTTTGGTACCAAGTCGGTAAAATATTTTACATCTTTTACATTGTTTTGATCAAATTTTTCCAAAATTAAATTAACATATTCTAAATTCAAACACTATTCTACGCTTTCTTTCTTGACCATCATTGTCCTCTTTAGATTTTTGCGACGCTCTATCTCGATTTCGTTGACTGATAATGTAGTTCCAGCAATGTCAGTGACAATTTGGATGTCTTGACCAACCATCGCATTGAATAACGAACTCTTTCCAACATTTGGCTTTCCTAAGAACAGGATTTTGGGAGGGTTCGGGTCTTTGCCTTCTACTCTATCCAATTCTAATTGCAGATCTGTAGCTCCATCGAGGTACACAATTCCTTTCATGCCGAGCTTTCGGGCAGCTTCCACATTCTCAATTTTGTCGTCTATAAATACAGATTTTTTGGGATCTAGTCCGTACTTTTCGATTAATAATTCATAGATTTCTAAGTCTGGTTTTTTGTAGCCTACTTCACAGCTTGCAATTCCTCCATCAAAGAATCGGTAGATTGGGGATGTACGACGAGTAGACAAGCTCTTTCCAATGTTAGTTATATAATATATATTCTTACCTAATGATCTTTGGTGTTTGATAAAAGTAGTGGTGGATGGAATCTCTTTGACAAGACTAATCCACAAATCCTTGATAGAATCAAAGTCAACTGTTTCGCCAACAACTCTACTAACTTCTCCAATAAAATCTATATCTGTAATTTCGTGCTCATATTTGGCAATATAAAGTTTGCGAATTTCTTTTTTTTGATCGATGTCTAAACCATGTCGCTTCGCTAGTATTGCAATTGTCTCATTAACAGCATCAGTGAACACAACTCTGTAGAAATCAAAAACCAAATTATCGATTCGCTCTAACTCTTCTTCCTCAGCCTTGGCATTGAACGATTCAAAAATTCCATCGGCACCTCGAACGATATAAGTTCCGTCCATTTTCTTTTCTACATTCTTAAGCCTTCGATCTTTTTTGAGTTTTACTTTTTCGATAAAATTCGCATCAACTTTGAATTCAAGATTATCGCCCATTCCATTGCTCTCGAGCGTCTTGATAATCAGATCACACAAGTCCCCTAACCCATACCCAATGTTACAACTCACATTCAAAAACCCTTGTCCGCCTAGCTTTGCATACTCTTCAGGAGTTTTGTCTAGGTTTGGATCATCTACTTTGTTAATTACTACAATATACGGTTTTTTGGTACGCCAGATTCGTTGTAGGATTTTGTCGTGGATTGTATCAATACTTTGCTTTCGGTCGATTACCCAGACTAGAATATCTGCCTCTTTGATAGCGGACCATGACTTTATTTGGACTTCTTTTTGAATCGGACCTTCTGGATCAGGAACTAGACCGCCAGTGTCAACAATACGAAAATATTTACCATCCCAATCAACCTCACCGTAATTTAGATCTCGAGTGGTATGAGCTTCTTTGGCAACAATTGCCAGTTTGCCGTTCGTCATTCTGTTGACAAGTGTACTTTTTCCAGCGTTTGGAAGTCCGATTAATGCAACCAGTGGTATTTTATTTTTTTTCTTCATAACTTCTTTATCATTGTTTCAAAAAGGTTTTTGGTCAAGATTTGACTTTTGGGAAAAAATGTGATATTATAAATTTAATATCAAATAATTAAAACTATAAATATACAATTCTAACTACAATGAAAGATTCTGAAAATCCAATTTCAATCACATCGACAAACAAAGACTGGAATGAACAATTAACGAGGTTAGGAAATATTACTCCTGACAAAAAAAACACAGTTTACTGGCCTGATGGATATACTTTAAAAAAAATGAATCAAGCCAGGCAAGATTTATTTGAACAGCAAAAAACTAAATTTAGTGAAGAATCGATTCAATCTGTAATTGTAGAATTGATATCACTCAAAAATCTTCCACCTAAAACCGAAGAAATAGTTTTGAGAATATCCAAAGTTTATCAAAAATCCCCTCAAAGGGTAACAAAAGAAATATACGACTACCAGAATACTGGATATTTTTATAGAACAAATAATGCAATCAAACAACAGCTTTCTGAAGGCCGTATTGATAATACAAATATTTCAAATGTCAATGATGTTGCTTGCTTTATACTTTCAAGAATAAGAACGATTGAAAACGAGTCGTTGAACGAGAACAACAAATCAATAAAATTCGAACAGAACATGATAAAGTACAATTTTGTTATAGCTAGGTTTTTGCAAGTCGGGAATGAACTTGACGAATATCCCAAACTCTCAATAACTGAAAAAACAAATATTAGAAAGGTAAAATCGAGTTTTAATGTTAGTAATTTATCGTATAACCAAAGGACCGTTGAATTTATTTTTGAAAGGCTAGACAGTTTTTATAATAATTTGAACCCACAACTCAAAAATTTGTTAAGGTTGTTTCGTCAAAACCCAAACCTAGAAACTTATCCATTCAAAAAAGAAAATTCTCCTGTAACTGAAAAAATCAATAATATTACAATTTGTGCTTGGATAGCAAAACATTTGGTAGATTCTGGTTTGAAAAATTAGCTATTTGACTTTTGCGGAAAAATGTGATATGTTTATATTTATGTTCAAAGTATCGCAAGAATTACTACAAAAGTTAGAAGGTTTTAATCCAAATAAACTGGCTCGATTGCAAAATGAATTAAAATTAACTGATGAAGAGACAAATCCTGATACATTCAGAAAAAGAATCATAGCACTTCAAATGGAGTTGGGGATTGATCTAACTGGATTGCAATTAGAAATACAAAAAGAAGCACTTACCGATTTGTATTTTGCTGTAGAGGATGCTTTTGAAGCTGCAAATCAAAAGACAATTGAAAATTATGCAAAAAAAATAACTCCAACTTATCCAACAAAAGATTTGTCCCCTGAAGAAATAGAAGAAATACAGAGAGCTAATATAGCCAAAGAATTAGCTTATCGAGAAAGAAAAATTGCTGAGAATAAAGTTAAATTAACAATCACAGATGATCATACAAGTCAGAACAATAAGCAAAGCAAAGTAAAAATCTCATTATTTAAAATTGAGAAACTTTCTGAAGGAAAGGAAATAAGCAAAGAAGAAATACTAGAAAAATTAGGTGGTATTAAAGAAATAACTTCGACTTTAGAATTAGATCCTCAAGTAAAATCCTTAATATCAACTCTTAGCTTGGGTTGGGATGCAATTTTGGGATACTTAGATTCTAAAGAAATTACTATTGATGACAGAAAAATTATTCATGTTGAGGAATTTGAATTCAAAAGAATACTTGGAGAAGAAGAGTTGAGAGCATTGTATTTTGGGATAAGAAAGATGAATTATGAAGTAATACCAAAACTTTTAGAAAGTATTAACGACAAGCTGTCATTTATAATGAGTTCAAAAAATATTAAAATATCAAAATCTACCAAAAAAAACATTTTAGTTGTTTCTAAAGATATAACAGATTCGTTTTTGAAAAAAGAACTTGCTAAAGCTAAAAGTAATTTTTTACTAAATTCTGTAAAACATATTGTGTTGGGGTTCGCCGAAGATTTAGTATTAAAATTCAAAAAGTGAGACCTTGACCTACACTTTAATTTATTTTAGTATTTGGAAATGCCTGACACCAACTCAATCCAAATAATATTCATCGAATCCAGCTCCAAAACAGATTTTGACACAGAACTTACCGAACTCAAATTCAAACCTAAATTTGGCAAAACTATTTTCTTTGCAGAATCCAGAATACTGTTTGTTGGCACAGAATACAAGTCAAAGTCCAGCACAATTGACCCATTCTCCAAACCTGATTATTATGCTCTTGGAGCAATTGTTGGGAATGTTGCAAAAGAATATGAATGCACAGATCTCAAAATCGATTCACATATTACATTTGCCAAAAAAGAATTGGAATTAATATTCCTCGGGATAATGCAGTCTGGCGTTGACTTTGACAAATATCTAAGCGAAAAAACTTCTTGTGAATTTGAGATCTATCTATCAGAGCGAATGAATGGAATCGTTGACAAACAAAGCTACCAATACATTGATTCACTGAACAAAGGCGTGAGCCTTACTCGTTATCTAGTAGACGAAACTCCACAGGTTATTAACCCAAGTTCAATGGCAGCAATAATTGATGTAGAGCTAGATTCTCCGAATATTACAATAACAAAATATCCTTTTGGCAAACTCGAAGAGATGGGGATGGAAGGAATTACGGCAGTTGGTAGAGCGAGTATTCACAAGCCAATAATGGTCCACACCATTCTCAAACCAGCTGGAGAAAGTAAAAAGAAAGTCGTACTGGTGGGTAAGGGATTGACTTACGATTGCGGCGGATTAGATATCAAAACTGGTGGACATATGAAAGGCATGAAGTGCGATATGGCTGGCTCTGCAACTATGTTTGGCGTTATCAAAACTTTGATGAACTTGGATCTTCAGAATACAGAAGTACATTGGATTAGTGCTTTTGCAGAAAATGTGATTGACGGCAACGCCTACAAGCCTGATGATATTCTAACAACCTATTGCGGATTGACTGTCGAGGTTGATAACACTGACGCAGAAGGTAGATTGACACTTGCTGATGTTCTCTCATTTGCAACTACTCTACACCCTGATTACATTGTTGATGCCGCAACTCTTACAGGAGCATGTATGTTCGCACTTGGTCACGAGACAACGGGATTAATGTCGAATAACGAAGAATTCAAAAACAAATTAATTACACACTTTGAGAATGAGAACGAACCTACCTTGTGGGTCAATATGCCAGAACGAATGCGAAAATCTGTGAAGGGGGATATTAGCGATCTGATGAATACCAGCAATATGGAGCGACAATGCGGACATGCAACCGCAGGACTATTCTTATCACATTTTGTTGACCAGAATCTGTTTAGAAACGAAAAAATTAAAGGTCAAAACCCAAAAGTCTATCCATGGATTCATCTCGATATCGCTGGTTCAGCATACAATGACAAAACTAACTCACTCAAAGTCAGTGGAGCAACTGGGCAGTCAGTTAGGAGTCTAGTGAATTGGATATTGGATGTGGATGTGGATTAGAGAATATTCTTTTAAAATTTGTTTCTTGTTTATTTAAGTGACTTTGGAAATATCAAAACCAAATTAAAACATTCTATCACCTCCCAACTTACTTTTTTGAACTAAACTCCAAATATTCAAAATTTCTAATTGACAACTCAACGCTGGTCATCCTCAGCTTGACTAGGGATCTCAAAATTGCTTCGTTTTTGTTTCATTTAAAAAATAACAATCACCAACTCTTTATCACCTTCACGAGAGACTCACCTTCTAATTTTTGCACTTTAATCTTCAAGGTTTCTGGTGTTTCATCAAGGGACACCCTGCACTTTTTTTGTAGTAATATCCTTCCTCCATCTACATCTTCAGTCACAAGATGAACGGTGCAGCCAGACTCATATTCTCCAGCTGCAATTACATCAGAATGAACATCACAATCCATCGAGCCCGCAAACTTGGGTAATAGCGACGGATGAACATTAATTATTTTGTTAGGATATCTGTTGACAAATTCAGGACTTAGAATTCGCATGAATCCAATTAGAACTATAATATCAGGGTTGACCTTATCAATTTCTGTTGCGACCAAACTATCAAATTCAACTCGTTTTTTACCTTTTGATTCTATACATTTGGTAACCAAATTGTGATTATTGGCTCTTTCTAATATGAATGCACCTTGCTTGTTACTGAGCACCAGTTCTATCTTGGCATCTAATAGTCTACTTTCTATTGAATCGATTATGAATTGAAGATCTGTCCCCCTAGTAGAGCCTAATATAACTAATTTCTTGGTCATATTTTATTTTAGTTTGTCAGTCAAAAGTTCATTAAAAATCTTTGGGTTGCCAGTACCTCCGCTAATTTTCATGCATTGTCCAACAAAAAAACCGATTAATTGCACTTTGCCAGATTTGTAATCATTTGCTTTGTCTTGATTGTCCGCTATAACTTGCTCAACAAAACCAGCAAGTGTTGAAACGTCAGTAAGCTGCAAAAGGTTGTTATCCGCAAGAACTTTGTCCAAACTTAATTCAGGATTCTCGACCAAAACATCTATAGCTTTGGCAACTCCTTGATTATTAATTTTCGAACTTTCAAAAAGTCTAGCTAATTCGACAATATCATCTTTTGAAATTAGTGTGTTTACTTCACGATTATGTTTTGTAGCCTGACCTAACAGGTTCCCTGTAATTATATTCGCTATGGTTTTGACAAGAGTTTTGGAATCAGACATATTAGATAATAAAGCTAGAATTATCCCAAATTGTCAATTTTTACTCAATATGATCTTTCCAACTAACTGTCCCGATTGTAATTCAGAATTAACCTTATCCAAAACTGGAATAGATTTGATTTGCTTCAATGCACAAGGCTGCCATTCTCAAATTACAGGTAGACTCAGTTACTTTTGCCAAAGAAATCTTGGTAACATTGCTGGAATGAGCGACAAAACATTAGAAAGATTCATAACTGAATTCGGAGTCAGAGACATTGCTGATCTTTATGATCTCCCGTGGGGGGAAATTCAAAAAATGGATGGATTCGGACTCAAGTCGGTTCAAAAACTAAAAGAAAGTGTAGAAAAATCAAGCGTTATCAATGATTACAAATTTTTGGCCGGGCTTGGTATCGAAGGAATTGGACCCGAAGTCGCAAAATTGATTTGTGAAATTATTTAATTATATGTTGATTATCTGGAAATTGGATTGTTTAATTTGTTCAAATCAGTTAACAATTCAAATAAAGAATTAATTTGCGCTTGGCTTAACACATTTTGCGAAACTCCGATAAGACTATACAAATTTCTTTTCAATATATCTATTTCGTATTTATCATATGGATTTTTGAATAAGTTCTCTCTTGATCGCTCAATAATTCCTTGATAATTGATTTGGAACTTTTTAACCCTTGAATCCTTGCTATTCGATATAGTATCCAAAAGTCTTTTCAAACCATCTTGTACCTTCGTAGCATTCGGACTAATTTCATATAGAGGAACCGACTGGACTTCCCGAGCCACTATAGACGATACAAACTCTGGATTATCTCGATATTTTGTGAAATGATCAAATACAAATGTACCAACGTTATCATAATTTAGTTGATGAGAGATTCGTGCTGGAATATTAAAATTGTATGACTCTCCTGATTCTGTTGTATAATTCATGTTAATTGCAAAATTAGTAAGGTTTAGTAGTATCATATTTGTGTTATGTTGTCAAAACCTTGACCAAAAAAGCCAATTAACTAAACATGAAAAGATATTATGTCACGACTTCCATTAGCCAAAATCATTGCAGATTACGATCAAATCAACGAAAAACTATCTAATACAACAGATCAAAAAGAACTTATTGAACTTTCTAAAAAACA
>JAYTWQ010000146.1:0-3429 GCA_043743355.1 bacterium
GACGAAGTCGAAGTCTTGTACAAAGATCAATTAAAAGGTAAGGTTTGTAAGGAGTGTGGCAAAGACATGATTATCAGAGTATCCAAAGGTAGTCTCAAAGCCTATATTGCCTGTGCAGAATACAAAGTCGGCAACAAACATACTGTAACTGACATCACGTTCGGTGCTTGTCCCAAATGCAAAGAGGAAGGTAGAAAAGGCAAAAAAGCTGGTAATTTAGTCATCAAATCCAGTCGAAAATTTGGCAAAAAGGAATTCCTAGCCTGCAACCTACCAATCAAAGAATGTGGCTATATCCAAAAAGAAAAGAAAGTTGAGGAGGAATAGCTCTAAAAATTACGATTCTATATTTGAAAAATAGATATAACCGCCGCAGTCATTCCCAGCTCGATTGGTATTCCTTTCACTAGTTCAGAGAATCCAAGATCCCTAGTCAAGCTGAGGATGACATATATAATACAAGTTCTGTAAAAGTGACAAAATGTAAATCAACAAAACACTTAACTATGCCTACACCCAAAGAACAAGTAATCCAGCTCGTAAACCTCATTCCGAAAGGTAAGGTGTCAACATATGGTGAGATCGCAAAGCAAATCCAAGATCACAAAATCTCGGCCCAAATGGTCGGCTGGATTCTATCTGGGATGAAAGTAGAAGAATGGGACTTGTGTCCATGGTATAGAGTGGTGAACAAACAAGGATTCATCTCAGCTCTCAAACTCGGATCAAAAGGAATGATTCAAAAACAAATACTACTAGGAGAAGATTATATTCTTAACGAAGATAATGTAGATATGTCAGTACATTTTTGGAGTTTTGGAGAATCTAATAATTTAAACAGTCTTTTAGAATCGTGAAAAAAAACTATGTATTCCAACTGCTATGAATACTCCAGCAGCAACGAACCAAGTAAAACTTCGGCTAGTTAGATCAGCTAGATACCCAAGCAAAAGCAAGCCTATTGTCGAACCGATTTTTTCTATTGTGGAATAAACAGAATTGACTGCAGCTCTATTTTTGGAATCCAAATTATCATTGTAGATAGAGGTTGTCAACACCATCTTCGCTCCAACCAAGAATTCGAAAGCAAAGAAAAATAATATTGAACCAATCCAGCTTATTTTGAGAAATACTGCACTCAAAAGCACTACCAGCCCAGTCATAAATGCAATTTTGGAAAAAAGATTGAGTCGATTTCCAATTTTCATATTTCCTATATACTTAGACCCAAAGCCCATTGCAATTCCAAAACATCCAAATAGTACTCCCGCATATTGTTGCGATAATCCAAGTTCCAAAAAAATAGGCTGCCAATAAATGAACATTGCCATAATTCCAATCCATAAAACTGAGTTAAGAACTGCAACCCGAAAACCTAATTTGTTTTGTCGAGCCACTTTCCAAGCATTTTTGGAACCTGTTAGGACGCTTGAGAAGGATTTGGTTTGATTATGGTGAGCCAGATCTTTTTTCATAAGAACAAATGCCAAAATTGAAGTCACAAAAATCCCAACTGATTCAACTAATAATATAGTATGAAAGCCGTATATTGAACTCAACAAACCTGACAAAGATACTGCTACAAAACTAAAGACGCTTACCCAAAATTCACTATTCCCCTCTACTTTTTGATATTCATCTTTGCCAATTATCTCAATTAACCATGACAAAAAAGACCCTGACACAAAAGCCGTCCCAACCGCCAACAAAAATTCAGCTCCAGCAAAAAACCAAAAACTATTTCCAAGAGCATAAATCATAATTCCAGTCGCATAACTTAAAAAACCAATAATTGAAGACAATTTTTTGCCAAAGAAATCAGCGAATAATCCAGTTGGAATATCAAGACCAAAAACCACAAAATGAAAAAATATAGCATTGATAAAATTAATCTGAAAGTTAGACAGACCAAAACTCAAAAGATAAGGAAAATAAAGTACATAAAACAACGAAACAAAAGACCTAAAAAGTGTTTTGATAAGAATATATGTATTAGCTGGGGTAAGGAACTGCATCTGTGAAACTTATTTGTAAAAATTACAATTGGCAAGAAATCAAATAATCCAAAGTCAATCATAACACCTTAGCATTGTTCCCTTCTCGTTCCTAAACTCAAATTTATTGAAACTAAAACTTTAGCTACCCTCGTCAAAACTTCGTTGTGCCACCCCCTAGATAGGAGGACATTTTACAAAACACGACTTAGATTTTATTGGCGAGAAAGGGTAAGTTGTTGAATCACACACCCCTTGTCAAAGGGGTCAAATCAGAATGATTTGGGGGATTTTAATAAGGTTTATACAAAAACCCGTACCAACTTTGAATATCAATTGCACTTTAATTTGCCCCTTGTTAAGAAGCTGGGAGTCTCAAGACTGACTGGGGTTATTTTGAGCTGTAAAAGTTGATGTTGGTTTTGGTATAAAGTTTGTGGTCAATTTGTTTACATTACCTACTAATACTACTCACAATTCGAGTCAAAATAAATTGTACTTGAAGATTCCCCCTATCTAGGTGGTGGCAGTTTGACGAGGGTATTCGAATAGCAAACTAAGTTAGAATAGTTTTTAAAGACACCTAAATCGAACTTGAACTAACAGATTGACTAGAACTACTCACTGCAGAACTCGACGAATCAACCAGAATTGGAGTCGCAGAAGATGATTCCACTGAAGAACTTGAAACCAAATTCGGAATTACAACTTCTGATGATGAACTAACTGTAGCTACGTTTGAAGATGATGAACTTAATGAACTAGAACTTAGAGATGAGGTCACAGATGACGAACTAGAAGATCCAACGTTGACCGTTCCCCCACCAATTGAATTAGACACATTACGCACATCTAATGCTGTCCAGTTGAACTTTAGGGTATCTGGCTGTGGGTTCACTGTGACTACAATTGTAAACCCAGTAGCACTCAAGTTCCTGATATATCCTGATTGAGTGTGATCAATCGAACTAACGTTCACCACTGGAGTAGCTGCGAATGGTGTTGCGAAGACTATTGACACCTGGTTGGAACCTGACGAAATTGTAGCGATCCCTGCCATATCAACATCCCCGAATGTCACACGCCCCTGAAAGATAGACGCTCCCTTGATAATCAAATTCTGAATAGTCGCAGTACCTTGTACAATTATATCAGCAAGGAACTTAGTCAGCTTATCAAAGATATTGAGTCCTAGGAAATTATTATCTAGTCCAACAATCGTTGGATTGTTAATTATAGTGTTATTGTTTGTTGTTTGTTGTACTGCTGGAGTCGCAGCTAATCGAGCATTGATTGCAGTAACAGAGTTATCAAGTGTTGTAACCTTGCCTTCTACTATTCGCTGTCCTGATTCTAAGGCAATTTGTTTTGTTTCAGCATCCTTCAATTTAGTATTCATTTCTTTGATCGCATTGATTACTCCGTAGATTAAAGA
>JAYTWQ010000147.1:0-7298 GCA_043743355.1 bacterium
CCATCTTCAAAATTAAAATTAGAAAGTTGTAGACTGATAAGATCTTCAGTGTCTTTGAGCCGCATTCCACGAACTCCAGATGCAGTTCGACCAAGAACATTTAGTTGAGTTCGCTCAAATATCACAGTTCGACCGTTGTTAGCTGAGAGAATAATCTTGTCATCATCGCTTTCAGAGTACACCACTTCAATTAGTTGATCCTTTTCTCGAAGCCCAATTGCAATTTTGCCAGATTGTCTGATGGAGTCGAATTGCGCAATATCAGTTCGTTTGACGACTCCGTTTTTGGTTGCAAAAATCAAATAACCATTTTTGTTGGATTCTTGATCCTTGCTAATTGTCAAAATATTAGTGACCTTCTCACCTTCTTGGAACGCAAAAAAATTCACAAGGTTCTGTCCTCGACCAGTTCTTGACCCACTAGGTAAGTCAAATACTCGACTTCTAAATACTCGTCCTAGGGTTGTGAAAGCGTATATATAATCATGAGAATTACAGATCATCGAATTTTTTATCCAATCTTCATCACGTGGATCAAATGAACTAACACCTTTTCCACCTCGACCTTGTTGCCTGAATGTGTCCGCTGGTAGGACCTTGACATATTGCTTTGCTGTTAATTGCACAATCACTTCTTCATCAGGTACAAAATCTTCTTTGGAATAGTTATCTAGACTTGCATCGATGATTTGAGTTCGTCTTGGAGTTTTGACTTTGTCGTGAGCATCTTGTATTTCTTTTGAGATTAGAGTTAGCTTCACTTCAGGATTATTCAAAATCTCAAGCAATTCTTTGATAAGAGCAATTTTTGCGTTTCGTTCTTCTTCAATTTTAGCTTTGTCCATACTTGTCAAAGTTTGCAATCTCATCATCAAAATAGCTTCAGCCTGAATTACAGAAAGTATAAACCGTTCAATTAACTTTTCTTTGGCTTGTTCTTTATTCTTTGAACTTCGGATTAATGCTACAACTTCGTCAATAAAATCAAGTGCAATTTTGAGACCATCAAGAATGTGTAGTTCAGCTTCAGTTTTTTTGAGGTCAAATTTGGTTCGGCGGACTACCACTTCATCTCTGTGATTGAGGAACTCAACTAGAATTTCTTTTAGATTCAGAAGTTTAGGTTGTCGTCCATCATTGACAAGTGCAAGGAGGTTAAAATGTATATTAACTTGAAGATCTGTTAGTTTGAAAAGTTGGTTCAAAATCACTTCGGGGCTAGCGTCTCGTTTGCATTCTATATATATTCTGATTCCATCTTTGTTGGATTCGTCTTGGATATTCTTAATACCCTCGATTTTTTTGTCTTTAACTAATTCGGCAATTTTTATTAGCAGATCAGATTTGTTGACTTGATAAGGGATTTCAGAGACAATAATTTCGCTTTCAGTTAATTCAACCTTTGATCTAAGAGCTGCCTTACCTCGTCCTGTTTTGTAGGCGTTAATAATTGCTTCTCGACCATACAAAATACCCCCAGTTGGTAGATCTGGACCTTTAACATATTGTACCAAATCGTCAATCGTCAATTCTGGATTCTGTAATAATGCCAAACAAGCCTCAACCAATTCAGTGAGATTATGCGGCGGAATTTCTGTTGCCATACCAACGGCAATACCTGTTGAACCATTAACAAGAAGATTCGGAAACAAGGCAGGAAGAACTTTTGGTTCTTTGATTGAACCATCATAATTATCCACAAAGTCAACTGTATTTTTGTCAATATCTGCAGTCAATAACATTGCGTTCTTTGACATCCTACACTCAGTGTATCTCATTGCCGCAGGAGAATCACCGTCAATTGAACCAAAGTTACCTTGAGGATCAACAAGCATATTACGAAGGCTAAAATCTTGCGCCATACGAGCCAATGCTCCATAGATTGACGAATCTCCATGTGGGTGGTATTTACCCATAACCTCTCCGACGACTTGAGCACACTTTTTGAATTTAGAGCCTGGTGTTAGACCCATCTTATCCATTACATAAATAATTCTGCGGTGAACAGGCTTCAGTCCGTCTCTGACATCAGGCAAAGCACGAGACACAATCACACTCATGGCGTAAGTCAAATACGAAGTTTGCATTGTTTCTTCTAATACTCTGGTCTCAATTCGGTCTGTGATTGCAACTGGTTCGGCGGGGAAAATTGCGGTTTCAAGTTCAGTTTCGATTGTTGACATATGTCTAAAAGATGACTGAATACAGGGTTATTGTCAATAAGGGTTTAAGATGTAATTAATTTCGACTTCTTTTCGAAATATCCGAACAAAAACATAACTTGTAAAATAACCACAATTAAACAAATTGTATAATATGCAAAAGTTTGTAAATTTAATATATTAAAAATAATAATGTTAACCTGAAAATTTGCCAAAGAATGAAGCACTATCGAATACCTTATACCTTTTTGAATTTTAATTAAAGGTAATAAGATACATATTGGAATAAACAAAAATAACATTAAAGGATCGGGATTTTTTTGAAACATTTGAAAATGAGCAAACCAAAAAAAGAAACTACTAAAAACAACAAGGTTAAATTTAAATTTTTTTATAGTTTGAAAATCAAAATTGAATTTAATTAATAATTTTAAAATAATTGTTGCTAAAACAAAGACAAAAGGAAATTGTAAAAAAAAATGAAATATGGAAGATCCAACGTTACCTTGTATAAAAGGGTAATTTAAAAAACCTATCGGTAAAATATTAACATAAATTCCTTTAAGTAAAAACTGAAATATGCTGTAATCATAGAGTTTAAGTATATATAAAGTTTGATCAATTACAAAAATTACAAATTGTAAGAATAATGTTAAGACTAATATATTTCTAAACCTTAGACTAAACCAACCTCTTACTATCAATTCTTCGAAAATTGGAGCGGAAATACAAGTAGAAAAAATGAAAAAAATGTATTTATCAAAGTTTATTTGTTCTATATTACTAATACTGTATTTATTTAAGAAAAAGGTTAAAATTTGCGAAATTATGAAGTATAAAAGTGAAATTATAATTAAAATATTTTTATTATTAATAATATTTTTAATAAAAGTCATAAACAAAGGAAGAGGGTGCTCGATATGAACACCCAAAAGTAAATTATTATAGAGAACTATTTGTTAGCTACGCAATGACCTCGAAGTTGGTGATACCAAACATGCCAAGCACCGCTAATTTCTTTTCCATCATATGCATTAACTGGATTTGCAGTTATGTTCCAATCCCAGTTCCAACCGTCGTTGTTATTGTTTCCGACGCTTGCACCTGAATTGAATGAACTATTAATTAATTCACCGTACTTTTGTTGACAGATACTGTCTCCTTGGTACTGATCAATACCTGCACCGATAGACAAGAAAGGGTGTTCGACGTCTGCGTATCCTCCCCATGCATTTGCACGAGTTGTAGAACCATTTATTAGAATTAATGTAGCAACGAAAAAAAGAAAATTTTTCACGAAAAGCCTCAAAATATGTTTACTGCGTAAAGTAGTCAAAATTATCTAAAAAGACATGATCAATCACAGTTAGTTACTTAACATATCATACTTTTTTGGTAATGTCAAATAGTTAATTGTAGGCTGTCAAACATAATTTGGGATGTACGAAAAATAATCTTACAAAACCTCCACTTTCAAAAACCCTTCTTCGCCTTCATAATTAACAACTTTACCACTTTCAAATGTTCGAGTTTCAAAATCTAAATCAACTTTGTATAAAACTTTATGTCCACAGTAGGTGAGGAATAATGCTACATTATAGCTTTTTTGTAGTACTAATTCATAATTGTCGTTTTGAGATGTCAAAAATGTAATGTAGTTTAATTCTTTAGATTCAGATTCGTGATTAAGGTATTGCGAGACATGAATGGTAAAGTCATAATCTGATTGGTTTTGGTTTGAAGGAATTATATTTCCTGAATTGAGGGGATCCTGAAACGAGTTCAGGATGACAATTAGCTCGGTTTTTTGTAACTTTTTTGCAGTTTTGACTTCGTCGTCAACAAGAACTTTGCCGACAGTATATTCAGAATTTTTTTTATTACTTTGAAAACCAGTCAGATCAGAAACCTCCTTAGCTTCTATCAATTCATCCTCGAATTTGAATTGTTGAGTAACTTTTACTTCATAATTTTTTTCGTTATTTTCTAATGTGACCACTTTTTCATCTGTTCCAAAAGTACCTGAGTTAATCTTTTTTACTTGAAATGTATCAAAATTATCAGGGGTCAAAATCCAATATTTAAGTTTTTTTTGAAGCTCAATGTAGCCTAATTTTTGCTTTGCATAAACGGTCTCTCCAGCACGCACAACAGGTATAAAATCGTACTTGTAATTACCCGTTAATTCCAAATTCTTGGTATTAAAGTCACGATCAAGCAAATTTAAATTCGCATCAAACTCACCCCAAACATTACCAAATAACTCAATTCCAACTTCGTTAATTCCAGTATAGAATTTTACTTCATCGTTAGATTTTATTCTACTTATTTCACCAATTATTTTGAGTTGAATGCTCTCTCGTTCAATTACAATAACTTTACCAACCACAGAGTGGGACGAAAACTCAACCCAATTTCCAATTTGAATGCGTAGGTCTGAGTTAATTAACGAAACAGTTGTGAATTCAGTATTAATTTCGATTATTTTGCCAATCATATTGTTAGTCTAGTACATTTTTGGTTTTTAGCCAAGCGACAAAGAATTTGTTACATTCCATCACAGACAGACGAGATTGCCTAACGAGAGCAAAATCATTGAAAAGATTAGTATTTTTGATATCTTTGAGTGTAATTTGCTTTTCGGGCGGGAAACTTACCTGTAACTCCAAATCAGCTTTCCAAGAAATATTTTTTTTGTCATTTTCGTCTTTGATTGGCTCAGTAACAACTTTGGCTAACCCAACCAATTTTGGTTTGCCCATTGAATGATAAATCAGAATCAAATCACCAATTTGCCATTGTTTTATGCAATTTATTGCTTGATGGTTATGCACCCCATCCCAAGTAGTAATTTTTTCCCTTGCAAAATCAACAATTGAAAATGTTTCAGGATCTGTCTTTGCCAAATAATATTTAGACATAGTTTAGTTTTCAGAATTAGACTTCCATTCTTCATACATTACAGAAAGAACCGCCATTATAGGTACTGATAAAAGTGATCCGAGAGGTCCCATAAGTGTGTTACCGACCATAATTCCAATAATTACTATAACTGGATCGATTCCTACAGCTCTATTCATTACTCTAGGAATAACAACATTAGTTTCGATCTGTTGTATGACTAGATAAACTATGAGAACCGCAATCATGAATTGCCAAGAGATCGTTGCACCGACAAAAAGAGCTGGAATCAAAGCTAGAGCTGGACCGAGAACTGGAACAATCTCAAGAACCCCAGCAATCAATGCTAAAGGTAAGGCGAATTCAGCCAATGCGGGATTAAAGAAAGAAAGTATGCTTAGCCCCAAAAAAGTAATTACCCCAATAAAAAGCATTAACGATAGTTGTCCACGGAACCAGGCACCAAGCTTATTTTCTGATTGAGTAATAATATGCTTGACCTTGCCTGAATTCGAGTGAAAAAGACTGGCGACAAAATTACTAATCTTATTCTCTTCTAGTAATTGATAGAATGTAAGCACCAAGAGAGCTAATGTAAAGAGTAAACCATTAAGAAGACCACGACCCAAAGATAGAACTTGATTAGAAGTATTGGCAAATGTTGATCCAATATTAGGTGTGAATTGAGTTAAGAATTTGGTGATTGAATCTTTGTCATATTGGATTTGAAGGTTATAATTCTGATTGATCGTATCAAGAAAGTGTCCAAAATTATTCACAAAATTACTAATCTGCGCAACAATCGGGGCAACCCCAAAGAATAATAGTGTTCCAAGAAGTGCGAAAAAACTTAGCAAGACGACAAAGATAGATATTCCACGAGGTAGTCCAACTTTGGTTATATAATTCACAACTGGCTTGATTGCAGATGCAATTACCACAGACATGAATACAATAATCAGAACATCAATTACCTGAAAAATAAGGAAGAACAAAAAGAAAACTGACAAAACTTTGAAAATTGCTTTGTAGCTAATATCGACTGGCATATAATTGAATGTTCATAATCTTGGAGTAATTGTCAAATGCAGATTTATTTTATTGTGGTTTAAGAGTTCCACCTATAACATCAAAACCATTTCCGTCACACCTGTTATTCTCGGGGTTAGCACACACACTTTCCCCATTAAAAATTAAAGTACTGTCGTTCAAGGGCTTATCAAAATTATTCTTAAAGAAGTAATAAGCACCATCATTAGAAGTCATAATAAAACTCCAATCAATGATGGCTGGACCGCGAAGACTTATAGGACCAGTTAATATCAAGTTTTTATTTTGAATTATCAGAGGTGTTTCCATACCATTATTAGTATCTGTGCGAGGTTCGATTAAGTTACCATTTTCATACGCTGTCGGTGTCGACGAAATATCAGTCAAAAATCCATTAATTGGTTCAAAAACATTTTCACCTATATCTTTTCTTTGTTTTAATAACCCACTAAATGAGGCTTTTTTGTCCAAATTTGCAGGTGGGTAATATGGTTCTTTTGGACCAAAGAGTACAATTCGCCCTGTAGAATCAGACAAAGTAACTTTGCCTTGAGGGTCAATGCCTCCGACCCTAACATTCGTAAGAATTAAGTTTTTGACCTCGATTTTATTAATATCTTGAATACCAATTGTATCTGCTGAATCCAATTTTTTTGCGCCTTCAATTAATTTAGGTTTTTCAGTTTCAGTTACTTTGGCAATTTCTTTTTTAGCATTATCGATTGTACTTGATGGCATAATCGAGCTACTAGTAGTTAAACTTGAAGCCGAATTTGATCTTGCTTGTGAAGAAGTGGAAAAGCTTTTTGAAGAAATTGTAATGCTGCTTAATGACGGTTTAATTCTAGAATTGATAGCGGAAAAAGCTAATGCAGAGATTCCACTACTAACAAGTATTGTCGTAACTAAAGTTAAAACGAGGTTGTTTTTTATAAAAGGTGTAATTTTGTTTGGGGACATGTTTAGGGAATATTAAATGATTTTGTAATTCTTGGATTTATCTTGGCATTTGAAAGAATATGGTACCTCGTTGAGGATCTGTACCTGAGATTAAAATTTTTGTTCTTGCTAAAATTCGAAATTGATTGGTCGCTTGGTCAAAGGTTCCTTTAAATACCTCTGCGCCTGCAAGGGCATTTGACCCGTCTTGTTTTAATAGTTGGTAACCTCTTCCGTCTGGACTCG
>JAYTWQ010000148.1:0-2473 GCA_043743355.1 bacterium
AAATCAAACCCTAAACTAAACCAAGCCCACTTTCAGTGGGCAACCTGCAACCTTGTGTTGCTTGAATCCACCTACTTCAGTGGGTGGTGGTTTAATTTTTAGCAGCAAATAGATTTTACTTACGAATTGAGTTACTATACAGACTGATTGTAAAATTATTTGTAAAAAACAAAAATGTAAAGTAAGATTTAAATTAATCTCAAACAACACTTTAAACGCATGTCACAAAAACGAATTCCAACACCAACACAAGATGCAGGTAACTGGGGAACAATACTTAACGAACATATTGCCCAGACCAAGAACCCAATCAACGGAGGGTTTAATTCCTTCGATCAATTTTTACAGCGACCAACCAATCTCACTGCAGATGACGCTGGTCGAACCTATCTTTACACCCAAACAGGTAATTGGCATGAATGGAGTGGTTCTGAGTGGAAGGTTCAGAATAATAGTGAGATTAATGTCAAGGATTATGGAGCTATAGGGGATGGGGTGGTTGATGATACAGCGGCGATTCAGTTTTGTATTGATTTATCGAAAATTAATTATTATTTAGGTAGGGCATATGGTGGAAGCACTATTTTTTTCCCTCAGGGTAGGTACATTGTTACCAAAACACTAAACCTATCCAGCGGTGGTTTTGGCGTTGCTGGATCAACTATTAACGCAAACACACATTCTTATGGATTGAGTGTAAAATTTGAAAAAAGATCTTCTTTAACTGAGTATGGTACTGTAATAATTGGTAATACTGGTATCAACCCAGTGATGGAAATTATTGAGAGCGATGGAGTTACACTTGAAAATGTAGGAATAATATCAGGTACAATCAATCCAAGTACTATAGGAATTTTGACAGCTAGATCTGTGAACGATAGTGGAGGTATTGGAAGTTGTTTTAGACATCTGTACAGAAACTTGTTTATTGATTTATATACTAAGCCTGATGCAAACGGAGGTCTAGGTACAATTGGGCTGATCAATATTTCTGCTGAAGAACATATATATGAAAATTTAGAGATTTGGTGTAACACTTGTGTCGTCATTAGTTCAACCTACAAATTAAAATTTGTTAGCAAAAGCTTTGATGGTTTTTTAAGTTTTAATGTTACATCGTCGCTAGGATATCAAATTGCAGATAAAGTTTCAACTACCTTTATTACTTTTGCAGGGAGTGGACGTTTGATAAGTTATGACTACACTTCTCCCGCAATTTTATTGTACTCTGATGTTGTTTATAACGATTATAATGTAGGTGGTATATACTTAAATAATACGTATATTAGCAAAACAGGAGTTGCTCGAAATGGAACAAATATTAAGTCAGTAGACGGCAAATATGACTATATAATAGAATGTGGTAACATCTCTCGACTGGTTCATCATGCGCAAGGTGAAAGTTTTGGCAGATACATAATTATTCATGGCGAATTCTCAAATTGTGAACTTAAACTTGCTATGGATGCGAATCCGTCTTACCCAATAACACATGACGAAGATCCATTCGTATTGATTTGGGGCTTAGGTTTAAATAGTGGGGGGACGAATAGCTATATTAGCAATTTAATACTATTGTTAGCAACTGGAAAAGAGTACTTACCGCTAATCGGTTGGAGAGACACTTCTAATATCTTAAGAACTTATATAAAAAATAGCACAATAAGTACATCTCAAACATATGCAGATTACAAAATTCAAAAACAAATCCTAAAACATACAAATAATACAATTTTTACATTCTCAGACAGAGAAATTAAAATCGGTGAAAACTCTCAAACAACAACAATCAAAAAAAATATTGGAAATAAAAACTCAACTACATTTACAGATCTTTTCAAGTTAGAAATGCCAAGTATAATAGTTGGTCGAAACTCGTTTAGTGGAACCTGCAAGATCAAAGGTATTCTTACTAACTCTAATTTTAATTCAACAGAAACTGCCTCTACTTCGTTCACTTCATCATTTAGCTTTGTGTAAAATGCAAGCGTGCTACAGGTAAACGTAAGTCCTGTAACCACAGTTATCGAAAGTCAAATATCTTCAAATTCAGCTATAATCAGTATTGATAACCTTAGTTTTATTACGCCAATTGTTAATTTCAAACCTGATGCTTTTAGATTAGAAGTCAAAGTCAAGCCGATTATCTCTGGATCTTCAACGGACGATATAAACTTGAATGGAACAATTGAGATATTTTATTCAGACGCTTATAAAGACAATATCGTTTTAAGTTTTTAGATCAGATTTTTTGATTGGTAATTTATTTGACAATTTTGCTTTTATCCAAAAGAATACACTTTATATGACTAGTAATTTCGCAACCAAAATAAAAACTCAAAAAACCTTCGTGATGATAAAGCCTGATGGAGTAAAAAGAGGTTTGAGTGGAGAAATAATTAGTAGAATAGAACGCGCTGGGCTTAAGATTGTAGCTCTCAAAATGATTGTTGCATCTCAAGAACAAATCAAA
>JAYTWQ010000149.1:0-3219 GCA_043743355.1 bacterium
CAGGCATATGTATTCGTATCGTTAATGAGTCTCTTTATTAGTCTTGCCACTACTCCACACGACGAACATTAATCATATTTTTTTTAAGGTTTGATTCAAAAGCTTTATAACCATTGTGTACATCAGATTAGGGATCCTGAAACAAGTTCAGGATGACAGTTAAAAGTAGTTTCTTAATCTAACTGCCCCCGTCGAAACCCAAGTCACTTCTTGGACAAACTGCAGCTCAAATCTAAATTTGGCATTCATTCGATGTAAGCCCGAATCAATTTATTACAAACATTTTATTTTATACTATTTTATATGGACGCAAACACACTCAAAAATTTAGCTTTCGCAATGGCAGTAGGTCTAGGTATGATCGGACCAGGAATTGGATTAGGTCTCATTGGACAAGGAGCAGTACAAGCAATCTCTCGTAATCCACAAGCCGAAAGTAAAATTAGAACTTTTATGATCTTAGGGATTGCTTTTACAGAATCGCTCGCTATTTTCGCTTTGGTTATTGGTTTTATTATCAAATACACCTAAAAACAAGTTTTAACCCAAAAAATAATTAATATGATAAGCAAATTAAATATATTCGACTCAATTACTGCCTTTGCAAGTTCAGAAAATACTAGGGTTGGTTCAACTACCTCCAAAATAATGGAAAAAACTGCCGAAGCAAGTAACAAAGGTTTGGGTATTGATCCACTTCAAATTGTATTCTACATTATTTGTTTTGTTATTGCTATGGTTGTCCTCAACAAATTTCTTTTTTCTGCGATTATTAAGATCTTAGATGAACGAAAGGCAAGGGTTGACAAAGCTCTCGACGAGACTGACGAACTAGAATCCAAAATGTTAGATATCAATAATCAAGCCAAAAAAATTACTGATGACGCCAAAAGCGAGGCTAGGGTAATTGTTGAAAATGCTAAAAAAGATGCCGAACCTGCAAAGGCTCAAGTACTTGCTGAAGCAGATACAGCTCGGACCGAGATTTTGACTATTGCTAATAATGACGCAAAGAAAATATTAGACAATGCACGAGCTACAGCAGAGTCAGAAGGTGTCGCAGTTGTCCAAAAAATTCTTTCAAAATCTGTTTCTAATATGAAATTAAGTGAAACTTCTTCACAAACAATTCTATCAGAAATTATTAATAAAGTTAGTTAATATGAATGAAAATAAGATAACCGTAACAAGTAGCTCAGAAATTTCATCCGAGTTACAATCTCATTTGGAATTCAAACTAAAACATAAGTTTGGTAATCTTGAGATCGTGTATTTGGTTGATCCTAGGTTAATCATAGGACTTATAATTAGTTGTAACGATGTTGAACTTCGTTATGATCTTAATTCTGAGATATTGAATATCACAAACCAAATAATGTAATATTATGAATGTACTTCTCAAAACAATTTATGACAATAAAGCAACCGGATATAAAGTAAATCTTTATAAAGGTGTTGATAATGAACAAATAATAGGAATTAAATCCAGTTCAGATATTAATGAAAAGTTCCCATCTCTCAAAGATTTAGGTTTCAAAAACCTTGATGAACTAATTGCCTATTATGACAAAATCACTGTCAAACCAGTTCAGTAAAAAATCAAATTTTTATTTTAAGACTCTAATAATTAAAAAGTAATATAATCATTTGCAAATCAAATCAAACTATGTCAATAATAAATAATTTAGTATCCAAAATTGATTCTATTCAATCCGGAACTACCGAAAAAAACATTGGTATTATTACTGTTGTAAAAGATGGTGTAATTCTAGTAGAAGGATTAGGCGATGCTGGTTACAATGAAATCGTACAAATAGAATCGGGTGACCAAATAATTCCTGGAGTTGTCTTTAATCTTGAAGAAAAACAGGTTGGTATTTTGATTTTGTCCAATGATGTCACTGTTGCTGCAGGTGCTAAAGTGTATAGTACTGGTAAAACTCTGTCCATTCCTGTGGGGGATGAGATCTTGGGTCACACTGTTGACGCACTAGGTGTATCAATTGATGGATCTTTAATCACATATTCAGCTCCAAAACAAATGTTGATCGAAAAGAAGGCGTATGGAGTAATGGCTAGACAATCTGTGTCCCGTCCTTTAAAGACAGGAATTACTGTTATTGACGCTCTTGTAAATGTAGGTCGAGGTCAACGAGAATTGATTATCGGGGATAGGCAGACTGGAAAGACTACAATTGCAATTGATACTATCATTAACCAAAAAAAGGAAAATATGATTTGTGTCTATGTAGCTATTGGTCAAAAGCAATCAAAGACTCGACAAATAATCGAGAAATTAGAGGCAGCTGGTTCAATGGAATATACCGTTGTAGTTTCTGCTTCTGCTTCTGACAACCCATCCCTTCAGTATCTTGCACCATATTCTGGTGTTGCCATTGCAGAATACTTTATGGAAAAAGGTAAGGATGTACTTGTTATTTACGACGATTTGACCAAACATGCCCAAGCGTATAGACAAATTTCTTTGATCTTCCGCCGACCACCTGGACGAGAAGCTTATCCTGGGGATGTATTCTTTTTGCATTCACGATTGCTTGAGCGTGCTGCCCAGCTCAACGATGAATTAGGTGGCGGTTCTATTACTGCACTGCCTATCATTGAGACTCAAGCTGGTGATGTCTCTGCATACATCCCAACTAATGTTATCTCGATTACCGATGGTCAAATTTTCCTTGAATCTGATCTATTCAATTCTGGTATTCGACCTGCTGTATCTCCAGGTATTTCCGTGACTCGTGTAGGTGGAGCTGCACAAGACAAAGCCATGAAAAAAGTTGCTGGTTCTATGAAAATTGAGTTGGCACAATATCGTGAGTTGGCTGCCTTTGCACAATTCGGTGGAGATCTTGACAAACAAACTCAATCCAAACTTACACGAGGTCGTGTAGCAACTCAGGTTCTAATCCAGCCTCCGTACGCTCCATTGTCCCAAGCTGAACAAATCATTGCACTGTTTGCTTCTAATCAAGGATTTTTAGATCATCTCGAGACTTCGCAAGTCCAACCGTTCTGCGTTGCTCTGCGAAAATTCTTTGTGGAATATTATCCAGAATTAGTTGCGACCATGAACAAAGGAAAATGGCCTGACGAAGCTCCGGCAGATCTCAAAAAGGTTTGCGAAGACTTTGCAGCTAGTGAATTCTGTGAATTTAAAGCTTAAAAAAATTATAATTCGAAAACGTCATCCTGAGCACAGCG
>JAYTWQ010000150.1:0-5398 GCA_043743355.1 bacterium
ATTTTGGACATCGGTTCCAGCCATAGTTTGATCCAAAATTTTGCCATTCAACTTGAGATTCAGCTCTCCTTGACCTTGATCATTCCCAGCCACAATAAAGACTTCTTTGGCACCAAAGTTCAGAGTTAGTTTGGAATCTTCACCGCTTGAAACTATATTTTCGTTATTGATAATCCAGTTACCACCTAATGTCCATTCATTTTTATCCAAATTATTTTTGGCGATATACTTTTTGGTTTGATTAAATTCAATTTCGGTCTTGTTCGCAAAATTGCTTGATCTACTCCAGCCAAGATACGTTTCAGGTGTGATTGGTCCGTTTATATTATTCAAAATTGAAATATCAGGTTTACTTTCATCAGTAACTTTTGGGTCAACCCCATTTTCTCGAATCAAATCCTGAATGGCTTTTTCGGTCTCTGCATAATCTCCTTCCCCAAAGTGTGTGTAACGAATTTTGCCGTCTTTATCAATCAGATATTTGGCTGGCCAAGAGTTGTTATTAAAATTATTCCAAGTAGCAAAATCATTATCAAGACCAATTGGATACTCTAACCCAAACTCTTTGGAAGCTTTTTGGACATTTTCGAGCTTTTTTTCAAATGCAAACTCTGGTGCGTGTAGTCCAAGAATTACGAATTTGTCATCTTTATATTTGGTATTCCAGTTTTTTAGATATGGGAAAGTTCGCTGACAATTAATACAGGAATAAGTCCAAAAATCAACCAAAACTACTTTACCTTTCAGTTTTTGCATATCGAGTGGCTGGCTATTAATCCAGTCTGATATTCCAACTATTTCTGGTGCTTGCTTTGCTATTGCTGGATCTATTAGTTTGGTTGAGCTAGTTTTGGCTGTAGTTTGGTTAAGTAGTTTTTGTTCTACGCTGGTTATATTGAACACATTATTGGCTACGAACAACTCAATTTTTTTGTCAAAACCTGTGGTAATTGTTATACCAACTATTACGAATATTACACCTAGAACTTTTTTGAATACACCATTTGGGTCAACAATGAACTTGAGACGCTTTGTTAGTTTTCGTCCAAAAATTGAAATCAACAAAAAAACAAGCACCAAACCCAAAATATAGAAGAACATGTTAATTGCGCCGTCAATAATTTTGCCTTGCAGCACTGTTGCCAAAGCCAAAGCATAAGTTGGTGAACAACTTGAAAATACTGGTCCAAGAGCGAATCCAGTCATGACATCACCAAGAATTCCTTTTTTTTGATTAGCAGTTTCTAGCAGATTATCAGACTTTTGAGATAGTCCCAACTTTACAGTTATCTTTTCCCAGATTTCAGGAAAAATTGAAATAAGTCCCAAAAAAATTATAATAATTCCAGAAAAATATTTGATATAATCAGGGTTGATATTGATCAGAAGGCTAGTTAACTTTAGAATTATTGTAAAAAGCACTAACGAAGAAGCGAGCGAAAAGGTAATTATATATGGCCGCCATCGACTGCCTCCAATTCCACCACCAATAATCACAGGAAGGAGAGGAAGGACGCAAGGAGCAAGAACAGTAAGAATTCCAGCTATGAATGAAAGAAAGTATAGTGACATAGAAATTAGTTTAGAATTAATTACAAAAACCCCAATGAGGGATCTCAAAATTGATTCAAGAGGACTACATTTTTGGTAATAAGACAGAATCTATTACATGAGCAACTCCATTAGATTGCAAAACATCTGCCTGTGTAATTGTTGACATTCCACCATTTTCATCTTTTAACATAATTTTGTCACCAGATTTCATAACGGTCAATGTTCCACCTTGTACGGTTTTGAGTGTTTGACCATCTTTAAAACTAGATGCTAGGATATTCCCAGAAACGACGTGATAAGTAAGGACTGAAGCAAGTTTTGCTTTGTTTTCTGGCATTAGGAGAGATTCCAAAGTGGCTTTATCAACCTTTGCGAATGCTGCGTTATCTGGTCCAAATACTGTGAACGGTCCAGGACCTTGTAAGGTTTCGACTAATCCTGCGGCTTTGACTGCTGTTACAAGTGTAGTAAGATTAGGGGCATTGACTACGTTAGAGACAATATCTTTGTTTCGGAACATTGCAGCTCCACCAACATTCGCTGTTTCTGGCATCAAGAGTACTTTTTTGATAACATGTGCCACGCCATTTGACTGGAATACGTTTGGTGTTTCGATTTCTGCATCGTTAATGAATGTTTTGCCACCAGTTTTTTTGACAGTGAGCATTTCACCTTGGACAGTAGGTAACATTTGACCGTCTTTTAGGTCTTCGACTGCATATTTGCCTGGAACTACATGATAAGTTAGTATTGAAACAAGTTTTGACTTATTTTCTGGTTTGACCAATGATTCTACAGTTCCAGCTGGAAGTGCTGCAAAAGCGTCATTGTTTGGTCCAAATACTGTGAACGGTCCAGGACCTTGTAATGTTTCGACCAATCCAGCAGCTTTGACTGCTGTTACAAGTGTAGTAAGATTAGGGGCATTGACTACATTAGAGACAATGTCTTTGTTCTTGAACATTGCAGCTCCTCCGACCATAACAGAATCTTTCATCATGTTACCAGCATCCTTCATCATATTTTTGTCTGTCATCATTTGGCTTGAATTAGACATTGTAGAATTAGACATCATCTTGTTTTCTTCAGTTTTGTTCATAGATGCAAAAGCTGCGATGCCACCGATTACTGCGATTATTGCAATGACTGAGACGATTGTGGTAGTGTTGTTGTTTTGTGACATAAGAAAAAATGTTTTTTGATTTCTACTTCTAATAACCAAATAGCTAAAAGAAATATTAATTAACATATTACAAAAATAAATTATTTCTGTCAACCCATAGGGGGTATTGGTACTCCAAAAAGCATTTGTCAGTATGTAAAATCAACTAACAGGCATTGACAGATTAAAATAATAAGAGTAGAATAATAACATTATGAATAAAATTAAAATATCTGAAACCGATAGAAAATCAATAGCCATAAATCTCAAGAAAGTTCTTGGTCAAGTCAACTCTATAATGGAAAAAGTTCAAGATGATAATATAACGGATGACATCTTAACTCAGCTTTTGGCTGTAAAAGGCGGAGCTAGTAGGTGCTGCAAAGATATTATAGCCAAAGGAATAATGCCAAATATTCAAAAGTATTCCCAAAAAGAATTAGAAGGAGCACTCAACATGATTTTTAGAATTGATGGGTAAACATAAATCAAGGCGTAACAATTGGTAAGTCTCAACGGGTTATTTAAGCTGTAAGGTTGGTATGGGTTTTATAGTACACTAAGAAACAAGTAATTTTTGAAATATGGAAACCAGGGCATACAAACCAATATTAACCATAACAATCAATCCGCCAGTTGCAATATTAAGATAAAAAGAACCGATAACTCCTAGCCAAACAGAAATCAATCCGAAAACTGAAGCCAATATAATTGTGTTCAAAAAACCTTGTTTGAGACTAAGACTCGTTAGCACTGGAATAATCATGAGACTGGAAATCAACAAAACGCCGATTGTCTGAATACTGATTGAGACTACCAATGCAGCGAGAACTATGAACAAACGATTGAAGTTATCAACTGGAATTCGATTAGTCAGTGCCATCTCTTCATCAAAAGTGACTTGGAATAATTGTCGGTAATTCCAAATTATCAAGACTAGAACTAGAATAGCAATTCCCAAAGTGAGCCAGATATCATTAACCGTAATAGTATTTATACTGCCAAAAAGATAACTATTGATATTGATTCCTGAGTTTTTGTTGAGGCTAATCAGAATTGTTGCAAGTCCTAATCCACCAGTCATGAATAGAACAAGAATCGAATCATTAAAATTCTTTTGGTTTTTGCGAATGGTTTCTATACTCAACGCTGTAATAATCGATGTTATAATTGCTGTAACAATAGGATTAACTCGTAGAATCAAACCGATTACGATTCCAACTAATGAAGTATGAGCAATCGTGTCCGAGAATGCCGAAAACCTTTTGACCACCAAAAAAGTTCCGATGATTGGAGCTATAATTGCGACCATAGAGCCAACGAGCAAAGAGTTGATTATGAATTGATATTGAAAAATTTGGAGCATAATTGCAAATTAATGAAAGTGACCAAAATGATTAGGTGAAGTGTCTTTTTGGACTTTTTTGTCTATCAGAATTAACCGTTTTGCGTTAGCCAAAATTTCGTGCGAATCGTGCGATATGACAATTATTCCAATTTTATTCATTTTATTCAATTGCTTGAGTAGTTCCCAGAATTTGACTTTGTATTGCGGATCTATTCCTGTCGTAGGTTCATCAAGAATCAAAAAATCTGGGTCCGTAATCAAACTTTTGGCAATGAATACTTTTTGTCTTTCGCCACCTGATAACTCTGATAACAATCTATTTTCAAGATTCTCAATTTCACACATTTCTATCAATTCAAAATATTTTGTTTGATCAAATTTTGCAAACGAATTCCTTAGAACTTCACTAACCTTAGCTGGAAAGTCCAATCCAGAAGTAGATAATCGCTGAGGAATATATCCAAAATTAATACCTTTATTGATCTTTATTGAATTGGTCTTATCTTTTAAGATTCCTAAGATTAGTTTAACCAAAGTTGTTTTGCCACCACCGTTTGGACCGACTATTCCAATATATTCTCCTGAATCGATGTCTAGGTTGATTTTGTCCAAAACAACATTTGTTTCGTATTGGAACGAAAGATTGTTGATGCAAATTACTGGAATATTTGTTGTCATGGATTTGTTATATTATTAATAATCGAACTTTTTTTATATTTTGCACAAAGAATATCAGTTTTTAAATTATACTATAAATATCTTTTTTGGATCCCCAGTCAAGCTGAGGATGACGAACGTACAATTATTGATTTAAAAGTTTTGAATTCGACTATGACTTAGTTTTCAACTAAAGGTTAATTACATTCTAATGCTGTTGCTAAATTCTGGAGATTGGATTCCATTACAGTTAAATAATTACTCCCAGCTTTGATTTCTGCCTCTGTCAAACCTTCGAGAGGATTCATTTCGAGAGTTGTTATACCTACTTCTTTGGCAAGTGTCTGAGCTAATTTTGGGTTTGCGATTGTTTCGGTCAAGACATATTTGATATTATTAGACTTGATGATTTCTGACAAGTCAACGAGTTCTTTGGCGCTTGGTTCAGCCTCTGTAGATAATCCACTAATAGACAAAGCTTCTAGTCCATAATCTTTGGCAAGATAGTTGAATGCTTCATGATTCGTTACGAATTTGGTTTTTTTGCAATTGTTTGGTGATAATTTTGCTTTATACTTACTCTCTAAAACTTCTAATTTTTGAATAAGATCTCTGGTATTATTTTCAATTAAAACTTGGTTAGTTTGGCTTTGATTTTGTTGTAATGAAGTACTTAC
>JAYTWQ010000151.1:0-9960 GCA_043743355.1 bacterium
GTGGGATTTCAATTTTTTGTATTGGAGGTTCAATCACTGGTGGCGGTACATATACCGTGTCAGGTTTCTTTAATATTTTTTTTGGGGGAATTACTTCAACTACCGGAATTACTACTTTTTCTTGGGCATCTTCAGGAATTACTTCAACTTCAACTTTTGGTTTTTCTTCAATTGGTTTTGGGGTTTCAGATGAAGAACTTAAAATAGAACTAATTAAAGAACTAGATAAAATATTAATGGAACTAGAACTCAAACTACTTGAACTTGAACCTACCGAAGTGTAAGTTATATTAGAAGAACTAGAAAGTTTTATCACACTTGCCTGAGATGGTTTTTGAGATTGATTAACTATATACGATACTGCGAGGCACAAAACAGTAATAATTACCGATCCAATTATTGTATATTTTTGTTTTTTGGAAAGTCTTGATGTTATTTTGAGTATCATTTATTTTTTATTTGGGCTAAAAATGTTCTGTATTTATTAGCTTGCTAAATCATTATAATATATGTTTTTTTATTTGGCAAATTATTTTATTTGGATTGAAATATGGCTCGTTATCTTGGGTAAAACAAAAGATCTGTTAACTGTATTGTTAAAATGGTCTACTTTTGCCAAAGAATCATTGCAGATCTTTCTCTTCGCTCAAGATGACCGTTGGAATTTAGCTTATAAAACTAATTTAGCAATAATATAATATTATATCGAGTATCTATAATAAAAAAATAAGATAAATCATCATAATATTTTTAAATCTGGATAATATATATTAAAATTCAGGTAGTAAAAGTTGCACCTTGACCAAAAAGTTCAAAATTAATACAATCAGATAATGCTACAAGCTTTAATATTCGATTCATATTTTGACAAACATCGTGGAGTAATAGCTTTTTTTAGGATTTTTAATGGCGAAATAAAAGCAGGGAATAACATAGTCTTTTTGGCAACTCATACCAAAGCAACAGTGCAAGAAATTGGAATCTTTGCACCAGACATGAAACCAATTGCAACTTTGACCAATGGTGAAGTTGGTTATGTAGTCACAGGACTCAAAGCTCTTGACAAAGTAAAGGTAGGAGACACGATCTGCGATACCGATGATTCGCAATATCAATTGGCTGGCTACACTGAAGTCAAACCAATGGTATACGCCAGTATATTCCCAACAGACGCTGACGATTATCCAAAACTTCGAGATTCTATTAGCAAGCTCAAAATGAATGATGCTTCATTAACTTCAGAAGTAGAGAATATTCCTGCCCTTGGTTTTGGTTTTCGTTGTGGGTTCTTGGGATTGTTACACATGGATATTATACAAGAAAGATTGTCAAGAGAATATGATCTTGATCTTGTGATTACAACTCCTTCTGTAGAATATAGAATGGTGACAACTAATGGCGAAAAGAAAAGCATTCATACTCCTAGCGAAATGCCAGACCCAACCCAAATTGCAGAAATGTCAGAACCTTGGGCAAAAGTCGAAATTTTGTGCCCTGAATCTTATATTGGTGGCGTAATTCAATTGATTAGTGATCACAGAGGAGTGTATGACGGAATGAATTTTTTGAGTACCAATCAAGTTCAGATTACTGGTCAAGTTCCACTGGCCGAGATTATTATTAGTTTTTATGATGAACTAAAGTCTCTATCCAAAGGCTATGCTACGCTTAGTTACGAAATAACGGATTATAGAGTTCAGCCACTTTGTAAGATTGACATTCTGGTTAATAACAAAATTGTAGATCCTCTCTCATTAATCGATCATAAACTACGTGCAGAATCCAAAGGAAGAATAGTTTGTGAAAAACTAAAGGAACTCATTCCTAGACAACTCTTTGACATTGCTATTCAAGCCGCAATCGGCGGTAGGGTTATCGCACGAGAAACCATCAAAGCCTACAAAAAAGATGTTACTGCCAAATTATACGGCGGAGATATAACAAGAAGAATGAAATTACTAAAAAAACAATCAGAGGGGAAGAAAAAAATGAAAATGGTAGGAAATGTAGAAATACCACAATCAGCGTTCTTAAATGTCTTGAAGAAATAAAAAATTAAGTTCTACGACAAAAGTTCTACAATAAATCTAAATTTTCCTGTTTAGTCAAAATGTTATATATACCCAATCTATCTTAAATTTCGGATTAGAAATCACCGATTGTCATCCTGAACTTGTTTCAGGATCTAAAGAATGAATAATCAAAATAAAAATGCAAATCCGATATTCTAAGTGTGAAAAGTATAATTAAGGTTACTGGTCACATCGTAAAGACTTTGTAAAAAACAAAAAGCACGCTTACAATTTTCCAAGTGTAAAAAAAATCCTAACATCAAAAATAGGTTTATGCATTCTTCATGGTTTTAATCTGTTTTGAATATATATGATATAGGACACTTTTTATACAATTGAATAAATATTGACTTTATAAAAAAATTGAAATATACTATTTCAGTAAAGGACTACGTTCAATACAAAAACTACAAACATTTACAAACATTATTATATATGCAAAACCAAAAAAAAATAGTACTATCAGTTTTACTTGCTGGAACTATTCTATCCTCATCACTTTTAGCATTTAATTATTCACCTATCGCTTCTTCGGTCAATGCTGCAATGGGTAACAACGAATTGCCAGTAATCATCAAGATGAAAACAAATAAAGATTTTAGTACCAAAAAGATGAAAACAAAAGATATTGACAAGCTAAGAAATAATCCAGATGTCGAATATATAGAAGTTGACGAATTGCAACAAACTCAACTTGAAAGTGTTACATACCAAGAAGCTACTGTTAAAGCTCCACTTGCATGGCCAAAATTGACATCAGTCACTTCAAAAATATTACTCGCCGTTTGTGATACGGGTGTAGAAAGCACACACTCAGATCTACAGGAAAATCTTCGAAAGGATCTTGGTTATGATATTTACAATAATACAGCAGTTGGCTGGGATGTTGTGCAGAACCCACATGGAACTATGGTAAGTGGAACAATTGCTGCAACTACAAACAATGATACAGGAACTCGCGGAATTGCAACCAAGGTTGAAATCATGCCACTCAAAATTAGTTTTGATTCAACTGGTTCTTCGTACTTATCAACTATGGCAACTTGTATCAAATACGCCGCAGACAAAGGAGCTAAAGTAGTTAACGTCAGCTATAGCGGTCTTGCTTCTAGAACAATACAAGATGCAGCCAGCTATGCTATGAGTAAGAACACCAATGTTGTGTTTGCAATGGGCAATGAAAACAAAGTTCTAACTAATAACAACAACTCAAACATTATTGCGGTAATGGCAACTGATTCTAATAACAGCAAAGCATATTTTTCAAATACTGGAAAGCCAGTCGATCTTGCAGCTCCTGGTGTTGGAATCCTTACTACAACAACTGGTAACGGTTATGCAACAGTTAGTGGTACATCGTTCTCTTCACCAATTTCAGCAGGAATTATAGCAATGGCTAGAGCCAAAGACCCATCCCTTACCGCATCTAGTGTCGTTGACAATCTAAAAACTTATACTAACGATCTTGGATCGGCTGGGTACGACACCACCTTTGGGCACGGGCTTATTGATGCAGACAAAACTGTAAGGTAGCTAAATTAACCTTTAATTTGTGATGCTAGGAAAGTATAGTTTCTAGCCTTTTTTTAGAAACAAAAATCTACTTATACTTTTCACATTTACAATATCGGATTTTTATTTTTATTTTGATTACTCATTCTTTAGATCCTAAAAAAAGTTCAGGATGACAATCGGTGATTTCTAATCCAAGATTTAAAATAGATTGAGTATAAAACAAATCAAAATGTGCAAAAATTAAAATCCAAAGACATAATATTATTCCACATTTTTGTAGGGTTTTATTTTGGTTTCTTTCTCGTTGAATTTTTTGAGAGTGATCATTATTTTGTCCTAATTCTGATGTGTATACTCAAACCAGTTCCAACTTTTACAAAGTGTTGAAATTCCCCTCGTGGGGGGTAGCAAAACGAAGTTTTGACGGGGTGTTTTTTATTCAGTGTAAAAATTGGATAAGGTTTGGGTATATTAATTTTTAACAAAACTTAAAGACTTGTTTAATTTATCTTTGATTTGTGTAACTAAATTCACGTCAATAACTTCAAGATTTTTGACAAGAAAACTTATTTTTATTAAAAATATAATTATGCAACAAAACCCCAACAATCTTAATAATTCAAGCAATTCAGACCTTCAAAATACTCAAGCTTATGAAGAAACTACTTCTAACCAAACCTTCCCAAGTCAACCACCTCAAAGTATTACAACCCAAAATTCAGATTCAATCGACAAGACAATTCAGTTAGTCTGGTTTTTGGTAGGTTTTATAAATGTTATTTTAGCCTTAAGAATTGTATTTTTGCTATTCAATGCCCAAACTAGTGGATTTATTAGATTTCTCTTCAACGTTACTGGCATATTTTCTATGCCGTTTTTTGGAATTTTCCCAGCTCCAACTGAAGGAACAACCTATTTTGATACAGCAGCCCTGGTAGCCATTATTATATATTCACTAATTGCATGGGGGGTCGTAACACTAATCAAGATTGTCTCAGACAAAAAGAAAGTTGTTTAAAATTCCTTTGCCCCAAAATAAGCTAATTTTACCTTTAGTTATAGTTAATTTTTAGTTTTGCATTTGATTATCTAAAATTTGGCATAGCAAAATTGATTATTTAATTCAAAACTAATTTAAATACATGATATCATTTTTAAAATCAAAATTATTACTAATAATATTTAAATATTTTTTAATCATAACGATATTATATATTTTAGCAACATTAATTTGGCCTATGTTTTGGGCTAATTATTATTCTCCAACTACACCACCCAAAAGTCCAAAAATAATATACCACATACCAAACCTTGATCAAAAACCAATTTTTAAGGCGGTTGTTTTGGGGGATAGTACAGCTCTTGGTCAAGGTACTGATTCAGTCGAGGATAGTTTTGGTCATCAATATTTGCAAAATAACCCAGTTTTGAAATATAGAAATTGGAGTTTTGAAAATCGGGCAATTAGCGGAGTAAAAATTAGCGAGGTTATAAAACATCAATTAGATTTTGAACCTGTTGATCTCGTAATGGTTTCAATTGGAGCAAATGACATTACAGGCAATACTAAACCTTCTGAATTTCAAACTTCTGTTGAGACACTAGCAAAGCTCCTTGGTAATAAAGCTAAACAGATTATTTGGCTTAACATACCTGATTTTATAACGAGTCCAATTTTATTACCTCCTCTTAATTATTTTCTTAGTGAGCGGGAAAAGACACTCAACACAATTATCAAGAATACAGTACTACAACCAAATTTTCAAATTATAGATGTGTATAATGAAGCTAGAGAATCGTTTGCCATTGATCCCGATCGATATTTTGGAGCTGATAAATATCACCCTTCAAAAGCAGGCTACGCAGTGTGGGCTGGATTGATTCAAAAAACACTTGGAAAATAGTATATTACTCAACATCAAACTCGAGTCTTCTTACTCCTGCGGACACAGCTTTTTCTTTGAGAATTAAGAATTTGCCAATTTCTGAAGTATTGATAATGTGCGGACCACCACAAAACTCTCTTGAAACAAGATTACCTTGTAGATCATTCAATGAATAAACTGTTACTTTGTCGCCGTATTTTTCTCCGAATAGACCAATCGCACCCATTTCTCTTGCCTCTTGTTCATTAGTTTCTATTTTTACCATATTCAGGTTTTGGTCAATGATTGCCTGCACTTTGTCCACAATAATCTTTTGGTCATTTTCTTCAACTTTATGATCGAGTTTGAAATCAAAACGGGCTTTTTCGTTGGTGATAGCTGAGCCCATTTGTTGGACTGAATCTCCATACATATCCCTGAGTACTTTGTGCAATATATGAGTCGTGGTGTGTAATCGAGTTGTTTTGGAAGTATTCTCCCCTAGCCCAGATTTGAATTGCCCCGATGAAGTTGTCCGAGATTTTTGTTGATGTTCTTGGATTAATTTGTCAAGATTGGTTTGTGAAAACGGTAAATTGTTATCTTCCAGAATATCTTCGCTAACTTCAAATGGAACTCCTGCTTTTTGATACAGATCCCAGGTTATAAATGAGGTTTGATCCTGATCAAGAGCTGTATTTTTTGTAAGAATCTTTTGCCATTCTTTTTTGCCTATATTAATCGCTTTTTGATATTTGACCGCTTCGCCATGGATAGTTGAGATTATCACCGACCGATTCTCTATTATCTCTGGATATACTCCAGTATAAATCCCAATAACAGAATCAACCAACTCTTCAAAATATACTACACTATTAATATCGATCTTGAGTTTGAGAGATGCAGAGAGTGAACGCCGAATCAGTCGCCTTAGAATATATCCACGTTGCTTTCCACCAGGTAATATCCCGTCGGCAATCACAAAGCAAGCTGTACGAATGTGATCAGCTATAATATACGAATAATTCTTGGTCATGTAGTATTGAGCTTAAAAGATTAGTAAGAAATGGTCAAACGGAATTCACAAACTTTGACATTTTTTGATTCTTGAGAAAAGATATCGTAATGAAAAGTGCCATAATTATTGATTCAAATAGCCTCAATGCTGATCTAGATTTTAGATTAGATTTTAAGATTTTTTATGATTTGCTATTGGACTTGAATGTAGATAATATTGACCGTAACAAAGATGAAACTGAGATATTTTACTTTGACCATGAAGATTCTGCCAAACATACTTTTTACTATTCAATGGAACAAAAAGGCTACAAATTAAAATTAAAACCATCTGACTTTGTATTCTCTAAGCCTCAATATATTCAATGCCATTGCTGCGAAAGCCTGGTACTCGATCCAGCAACTAACAAGAATGAGTTTAAGTTAGATTTTGGAGTGGAGATTACTAATTTTGTACATTTGAATAAAGATGAATATAGCAAATTTAGTTTCGTGACTAGTAGCGGCGACTTTGTTGTTTTGGCAAAATATTTGGAAAGTATCCAAAAACTAGACAAAATTATTATACCTAATTCTAAGATTAGTGGTGAATTTATTATAAAAAACCTAGAACAGAATCAAATCGTCAAATTAGAAAAATATTATGCACATCTCGGGCAAGAAGTATTAGAACAAAAAACTGTGGTAAAAGAAAAGTCTAGCACATTAGCTAAATTTGGGAAGAGAAAATAATTTTTTAAAATGTTTAGTTCTTATGCAAATTAGTATACTGCAAAAGGTGATCAAGAATATCTGATTTTAAACGAAACAAAAACGTAGCAATTTTGAGCTCCCCAATCAAGCTGAAGATGTCGAGCGTTGAGTCGTTAATCAAAAATTTTGCATAATTGAAGCGTTTATCAGGTATATTGGATGACGCAATATTTTAATCCTACTTCAACCCGCTAACTAGATATAACTCGGATGCTTTGCCGTTCTCTGGAGAAAGAATAGAAGGTTTGCCTGGGTTTGATTCCCACAGAATTTTGGTTGCGTCGACGATACTAAGATAATCTGAGATATAACCAGAGTTAAAGGATTGCTCCCATGAGTCATTCACACCTTCGTATTTTTCTATTGCAATTATACTTTCACTTGATTCACCATCAGAATTCTCGGTTACTAATCGAATTTCTTTGGTTTCAGGATTCACGAATAATTTGACCTTTCGGTTAACAGCATCTAGGTTACCAATCAGTGATACTTGCTTTAGAGCTCCTTGCATTTCTTTGGGATCCAAAACAAAATTGCACGCAAAACTCTCAGGAATAATCTTGTTATAATCTGGATAATTACCTTGACCATAACTCGTAGTCAGTTCTGTGCTACCAGCCTTTATCCAAGCAAAGTCATTCTCGAACGAGATTTTGATAGTTTCGGCGGTGTCTATACTACTAAGTGCGAACTTGAGATTCTTTGGCAAAAGCAAAAAATTAGTTTGACCTTCGATGTAGTTGGAATTGTCTTTATTGATGACCAAAGATGTAATGGCAGGTACTACTCTTGAGATTCTATACCTATCTGTAGATACGACATTGAGTGAATTAGTCAGGTCATTGACTGAAAAACATACATTGCAAAATTCAGGTTGATAAGTATTTTTTGGAGTTCCAACCGCTACAAAGGCTTTTTGGACGGCATTCTCAAAGTTTTTGGATTCCATCTCAACGGTTGCACGGACCGATTCTGGATTCTGAGTAGGAGAAATAAAATCTTCCACTAAACGATTATTAGTTCTCAAATTATGTTTGGCCTTATTACCTTTGACTAGTAGGGTTTGTTTTTCGGAATCGAATCTGAGTTCTATGCTGGAGCTATCTAACAGATCTACAGCAGATGCAAACATATCAGTCTTGATAGCAAAAATACAATCAGCAGTACTTGATTCAAGTGTAATAGAAGTTTGGAAGAACAAACTTGAGTTGAGACAAGACACAAACAGGATGCCAGCTTTGACTTCGATCTTAGTGTGAGTATAGACTTCGACTGGATCTTTGCGAGAACAAATTTGGTTGCAAAGATTAATTTTGGATTGAAGTGTACTTTTGGAGACGACGAATGTTGACATAATTAATTAATATTCAGACAAATATTGCAAATTGTCAATTATATTCCTAATATTCAAAATTTCTGATCGACAACTTAACTCTCGTAATTCTCAACTGAGGATCTCAAAATTACCATAATATTGTTTCATTCAAAATTTGATATTCTAAATGTAAAGAGTGTATAAACCATTGAAGAGTAAAAGCTTTTGTAAAGCAAATAAAATTTTGTTTTGGCTTATCATCTCTTGCAAAAAATCAAATTATAACTAAGAATAAATTAATGAAATACGAAATCACGAACTGGGATGAATATTACGATAGACTAACAAGTCAAAAGCTAGAGTTACATTCAAGTCAAACAGAATTTGATTATAAAGTCTTAGATTGGTTAACGGGATTAGCTTTGGAAAACTCTGCACCATATGTGAATCTTAGTGATTTGAAGAATTTTGACGAACTTACAGAAAAGTACTCTAACTGCAAAGAATATAAAGAGCAAATGCAAACAAATGAGCGTGGACATAGCATTGAACAAAGATTGAACGCTGCAATCAGATATATTAGAAGAAAAGCTCGTGAAAAATCACTGAATCAATTGTAATATCTAAATTTCCCGATCCCTAAAGCAATCTCACTAATTCTACTACTGAGTACAACTATATCTGTATTATGTCCAATATCATTAACCTGAGTCAATTCAGCCACTTTGAGTCGTCCAGTATTTTGGATTTTGTCTACTATGTACAAAAGTTCCCTAGGGGTTAATCCACCTGTTACAGGCACATCAGTTTCACCTTTTTGAAAATAAACTGCGTCCAGTGAGTCAATATCTATCGACAACCAAATATATTCGAATTCTTTCGTGCTTTCCAAGACTTTATCAACAATCTTGTTAATACCAAATTCAACTACATCAAGAATAGAATACACTTCGGCGTTGATTTTGTTAAGGTTCGAGGTTTCCAACTCATCAATATCTCGAAGTCCAATATAACACACTTTAGTCAGGAAATTATTCTGAAATGGAGTTGTCAAAACATTCGGACCCAAACCAAAATTCACAGCTACAGGATAACCCGTAATACACTTGGACAAAGATGTCTCTGGAGTATTGCAATCAGCATGGGCGTCAATATAGATTAATGCTACTTTGGACATATCGACACACCTCGCAATCCCAAGTCCAGTTCCGCAACTAATACTGTGATCTCCTCCGAGCATAAGAAGAGTTGAACATCCATCCCACACCTCAACTATCTTCTCAGCTAGATTCTGTTGCAAATTAGCCAAAGTTGTTACACCCACACCGCAATCCAAATGTTGGTCTGTCAGTATTTCGAATACAATCGGCTCCATAACTGTGGCTTCACGAGTCAAAAGATTAGAAGGGAATTTGTTGTCCAT
>JAYTWQ010000152.1:0-6042 GCA_043743355.1 bacterium
CCATATTTGGAAGTTGCATCAGTAAAATCTTGTCTTTCTTTGTCACCAAAGTTAGCTATGTTATTATGATTTATTATACTCAAAACAAATGATCCAAAGTAATTTTGGTTGTCATCATTGGAATTTTTAACTTTTTGCATTTCATAAAACTCATTAACGGTTTGAACAAAACTATTGATTCTTGATATTTCGGTTTGTAGATTAGGGTTATTTTCTTGAATTGTCTTTCTTACTAATGGTGACACCTCAAAGCAAGGCGCAAATTCGATACATCCTATCTTTTCATAACCAGTTTTTAGAACTTCGACTTTTTGTGAAATTTGATTTTTAGCAAGTTCTTTAGATTCAAGTTTATTAATTTGGTTTGATATAATTATACTAAGCTTAATTAGAATTTCGTTTTTCATTTCTTTATCGTCGAATTTTTTTAGTCCACTAAGATTCGTAATACACTCAGTAGTTTTCAAAGAGGTGCTTTCTTCACATTTTCCGATTTGCAATTTGAAATCTTTAATTAATTTTATTGATTTTATGTCATATCTTCCAATCTTTGATTCAAGTTCAACCAAAATTCTATCTATTTTTTCTTGTCTTTTTACTTCTGCTTCAACCAACTTTTGGAATTCAGCCTCTTGCAATACTTTGAGTAATTCTCTTTGATTTTGCAAAGTTATTTCTTCAGCTACACCGATCTGACTTGCATCAATACTATTATCATTATCAAAAAATTCTTTATTAATTGTAGTTTCTTCAACATGTCTATTCTTTGGTACTTTTGCTCTTTGAGCAATCATTTCCGCTAATTTAGATTGCGTTGTTTGTACCCCTAAAGCAATTGATTCTGATCTTTTGACAGCTTCTTCAACCACTTTTTGTGCATCAAACGCTTCTGATTTGATTGCAACTAGAGTTTTCTCTGTTTCTTTAATTTGATTATCTAAGTGAGGAGCATTTTCAATCAAAGCTTTGATTCCGTCTAGTTTTCTTAGTCTAGTCAGAACTCTTTGTAACTTCTGAGCAATTGATTCAGGTATTTGTTGACTTTCAACATTATCATCATCATGAAGTAATTGATCGAGTTTGTTGATGTCCGTTTCTGTAATCCCTGAGTAATTATTTGCTGTATTAGCTAGATTAACTTTTCTTAATAATTGCACAGTTTCAGACTCACCGTCAATGAATTCGTCAAATTCAGGATTCTTTTTGAGGTTTTGTTTGATTGGTCGATATATAGATCCTACAGTTCTGGCAAATAATTCTTTGACTGCTAATTCATAATCATTTGGATTAGGGCTTAATACTTTCTGACGAAACGTTAATACTTTCTGATTTTGATTTGGATTAACATTTTCTGGAATTGAATTTTCAGCAATTGGTGTTTTGGCGGTTTCAGGTTTTCTTTGTTTCATACTGATTCCTGGCAAGGATTTCAAAAATTCAAAATCTTTGTTTGTTGGTAGTTGCGGTTCTTTTGATATTGGCATAATAATTTGATTAATTTGGTTTTTATTTGAGTAATTGAAGTGACATTCTTAATGCTGATCGGTAAGCATTTGATAGGGTTAATTGGACATCATCGAGCGTCGTTGGTGAGTTATTTGAGCCAGTTTCAGTTTTGGCAGTTTGATATAGCCCAAGACCCTTTTCAGATTGGTAAGATCTAGCTTGAGGAAAAATTTGGGCAAAGCTGGTTAGTTTTTTGACAATATCGGACGAAAGCTCTTTTGCTACTTTTTTGGCGACTTCGTCTTCTTTGAATTCTACTTTGGACAATTTTTTGAGTTGAGTTATATTTTGGTTATACATATTCCCAAGCCTATCAACATAATCAAACCAACCTATCAGACTTTGCAAATAATCATTCACGAATGGGTTATCAGATATTGAATTATTAGAGTCAATCAGTTCAACAAGAGTCTTTGGAGCTTCTACCAGTTTATCGGATTTGCCATCGGTTTCACCTTTGAATTTGAATCCATCAACTAACTTCCTTAATTTGGTTAGCATAATCTGACCTTTTGCGTTGGTGATTGACAAGTCTAATTCAGATTGAACATTATATTCTTGCATAAGATTGAACAATGCACTAACAGCCTCAAAACTAAGACCTACTTTTTTGAGTTCGGATATTGTACTAGGTTCGTAATCTTTGCTTGTAATATTAATACTCCAGCCTTTGAAATTTTCTGGATTTTTTATTAACTGAGTTTGCTCTTTTTTCCAAAGTTCGTCAGTTGAATTGCCTTGTTCATCAGTGGTATTCTTGTGTTGTTTGATAAGGTATTTGAAGTTATTAAAAAAACAGTATTCTTGCAAAACTTCAGGTGTAATTCTACCAACAAAATCATCCGCAAATAGCATCTTGTAATATTCGATACCAAAACTTGGGTCATACATTATTTGAATTGGTTTTTTGGGTTGAGCGATCAAAGCCAGTCCATTCTCCGTAAAGAATACCGTAACAGAGTCACCTTGATAATTAATTCTCTCAGCCTTAACACCCAGGCTAAGGATTTGGGTTTCGATTGATTCGATATATTCAGAAGTATCTTTTTCAACCTCTAATTTGCCATCTGAGCCAATGAATAATGTTTTTTTGGTTGGTAGACTGCCACCTTGCTTTTTTGCTTTATCTCCATTCTCACCTTTCTTCCCCCAGAGATTAGTATCTAATTCAGTCACAATGTAGTTTTGGGTTTCTGATTCTTTTTTGACTTCTGATTGATAGTTGAGCCTTCTTTTATACACGACTTGCCTTGTTTCATTTCCAATTACTCCAATTCTTTTTAATAATTTGTTTATTTCTCGATTGTATGCAGCGGTATCTCCAGATTCTTTTAGTTTTAGGATTCCTTCGTATTCTTTTTTGAATTTGACAATTGCAACCATCAATCTTAGCACTGGATCAGTAATTTCAATATCCCAAATAGATTCTTCATTGAGTTCGTTAGCTTCCTCGATAACAGCTTTCCAGTCTTCGTCTGACATTCCCTCATCATCATCCACAAAATCTGCCTCATCAAAACCTTCTGGTTCATTTTCTGATTCAGGTGTATATTCACTTTTTACTTCTTCACCACTTTCTTCATCATCGCCTTCTTCATCCCAGGAATCTGACGAATCGTTACCTCCAGTTGGTGGCTTGATTGGTGGTTGGTTACCTCCTACAGAATTACCCGAATCTGTTTGTTCATATTTTTCTTCAAGACTTTGGGTGGCTGAACCTTCAATATCTTTGATAATTCTCAGGACTTGACTAACTGCTGATTTTCTTGATTTGGAGCTATCAGTTTTTAGTTTAGCTATCATTTCGTCAAATTCTGTTCGGTCTGGATTGGTAAGTATTTCGGTCAAGGCTAATTCCAAAATCTCAGCGTCAATTCTCGGGAAGTTTTCAGAAGTAATGAATTTGACTAACTTTTTTTCTCCTTCAATAGAATTAAGTTCTTCTCTAGTTTTGTACGATTCACCTACCTCACTTTTGTAATTGAGATCAGCTTTTAAGCTATATGTAAAATCACTCACAGAAAGTTGAGAATTAAATTCCGTATTAATTTTGGAATGTTGGATTTTGGAGCCCTTGTAATTGTTCTTGGAATCTTGATAGTAACCATAAAGTATTGTAATTAACAATAAAGCTTGTATTGTAGTTTTGAAATCAATTAATTCAAGACCTTGTTTTAACTCAATAGGTAGCAAATTGAATATTTTTAGTTTTTTTTGGACAGAACCAATATTACCTTCTGTATTTTCTTTTATACTTTCAAATTGCTCAGCATAATCTCGAAAATCTAAAAACTTGTTATCTTCCTTTTTTTCAACAGAACTAGACTCACCTTGCAATTTCTTAAAAGCATCTTCAATTTGTTTTTGTTCGTTCGGGAATAATTTATCCCATTCATTACTACTTGTTTTATCCAAATCTGCAGCCTCAGGAAAATTCTTACTTGTTAAACCGTATATTAAATTTGTAGAGTATAAAACTGACTGGTCAAAACATACAACAAACTGAGTAAAGTGCGAAAATGATCTTGCTCCAACGTAATCCTTTGTATAATAATTCACAGCCCGTTCAATCTTCTCAGTTAAAGAAAGTTTTTCTTTTGATTCAGTTACATTTTTTGGATTGGTTGTTGATTCATAGCCACTAACTAATCCAGCATTTTCCGCAGCAGTAACCTTTCCACTATTTTCACCAAGATAATTTTTAACATATTCTTGTTCGATTGGAGGGAGCGTAGCTAGCCATTCTTTTGATTCCTCAATTCCTTTAGGAAAGCTTGGTTTCAAGTCATCATAACTTTTGTGCATCGATTCAGGTTTGGCAAAAAATCGATTCAAACCTAATATAAAATCTTCATATTCACTAATTCCAACTCGTTTTAGCGTGTTATAATATTTTTGATTAGACTCAGATTTCATTTGGTCTATCGTGCTTTTACAAGCTCTACACCAATTCATCATATCTTTACTAACTTCAAAACTTTCCACCTTTGCGGGCTTTAGTTCTGGGAATTGGTTGATTAAACTGTGAATTGCTTTTTTGGCTTTGCCTGGAATGATTTGACCAACTTTGTCATAACTTTCTTCAATTCTGCGAAGTATTATATCAATAGTTTTTGAGTTACCTAGTTCGATTTCGGATTCCATGAATTCCAACACTTGTTCAACCGTTGGTCCAAAACTCAATATTGTGCTAATTTCCTCAAAAAAAGTGTGAATCTTTTCTAGTTTCGCAATTAATAAAGCTTCTTCATTTTCTGGTTTTTTGGGTTGAGGTTCGACAGTTTTTTCTTGTGGAGTGGTGTTGATTTGCACAGCTTGGTTAGTTAGTTCAGATTGGTTCAGATAATTCATTATATACGCTTGTTCAACTATTTCTACATTTAAGAATCTTGAATGAGCAAGTGTTTTAATCTCCAAAAAATCTTTTTTTTGTTTCTCTTCATCACCTGTTTTACCTTGAACATTCTTTCTTAGTTCAAAAATTTCATCTTTACAAAAATAACACATCAGAAAATAGTCATGATCACTTGAATTAAAACTTTTTAACATTGAATTGAAAGTGTCATCGCCAATTTTTAAGTATGCAACTTTTAACAAATCTTTTGCAGTCCTACATTTATTCTCAATTTCCTTACTAACTTGGCCTTCCTTGCCACTTTCATTGATGAATTTGATGATTTTTTCAATTGCAGCCTTTAATTTTTTATTACTGATTGTGTCACCTGTGGAATGATCTTTGATTATTTTGTATATTGCCGCCGATCTTTCTGGATCTGGTAATAGACCGATAGCTGTCTTCATCTCTGCAGTCACATCGGAAGGGTACAAGAAATTCCTAATCCTATAAGTTGTTTTTTCATCCACACCTTTTAATTTGGTAGCTTCGTCGAGAAAATCTCCAATAAAATATTTTTGTTCTGAAAGAGTAATTTCTTCAGTCTTTTGGATTTGAGAATCGTTGGATTTAGTTACCTCTTTAATTTTGTAATTTGATGCAATTTTGCTAATTATAGAATGATGAAGCTTTCCGACTTCTGGTGTCATAGTAGAAAACTCTTTGATTCCAGTTTCAATTTGATTAATACTAACATAATACTTATTTTGTTGAGTCAATGCGAGCATCGAATGACAAAAATTAATTGCATATTCAATATCTTCGAAAGTTTTTGGGATATCGAATTTTCTTTCTGGAAACTTCAAATAAAATTCTAACTTTCGGGTATTTAATTTTGTTCTTTCTTTTACCCACTTTTCATTGTTACCATTTTGTTTTCCGTCAACTTTGTATGAATTTTGACTAATTAGCTCCTCCTCGTATTTTTTTAGATTGACCATCTTTTCTTTCGTAACTTGACTTTCTGTCATCTCATTTCTTAAATCCAAAATATTTCCAGAATCAATTCGGTTTGCATTAGCACTAAATTCAGGCTTAAAGTTAGGATGATTTTTGCTCAAAAAATTCTCAAATCGAGATTGCTCTTCATCCGTAAAAGACACTCTTTCAACAAAGCTACGAACAGTCTCTAGGTCAGAATC
>JAYTWQ010000153.1:0-3595 GCA_043743355.1 bacterium
GTTATGAAGGGGTGATGCGAAGCGTTGGGGTTGTTTTCAGTTGTTAAAACTTCGTGATCGGTTGTGGGGGATTCCCGATCGAGCCGGGAATGACAGTCATCAAGAGGAGAGTGTTGACTGTTAAAATGCATCATATTTGACTTGAAGTTTTTCAAAATACTATCAACAACATCTTCATTCTCTTGTCTATTATAAGTGCAAGTCGAATAGATTAATCTTCCATCAACTTTCAAGCAACCCCAAATATCTGAAACAATCTTTTTTTGAGTTCGCGCACAACTAGCAACCAATTCAGGTGACCATTGACGGATAGCTTCAGCTTCTTTGGACATCATACCTTCGCCAGAACAAGGTGCATCGACGAGGATGATATCAAAGAATTCTTGAAAAGACTCAAAATCTTCAGGCTTATTATTGGTAACAACGCAGTTAGAAGAACCAAAACGAATCAAATTATCTTTGAGAATCCTCGCTCTAATCGGGTCAATCTCATTGCTAACGAGTAGCGAATCTTTGGGTAGATAGCTCAGCAAAAGCGTTGATTTGCCGCCTGGTGCAGCGCAGAGGTCGAGAACTTTGAGTGGCTTGGTAAGATCCAAATCTTGCAAAAATTGGGCTATGAACATAGAACTAGATTCTTGTGGATAATAACAACCAGCGTGATAAAGAGGATCAAGAACGAATTCAGGTCTTGATTCAAGAGTATAACAATACTTGCACCACTCAATGTCTTGTGAGCATTTAATACCCCTTATTAAGGGGTGATGCGTAGCATCGGGGTTGTTCTTATTCGGATTAATTCTAATAGTAGTTTTTGGTTTTTGTTCAAGAGATTTTGAGAATTCCAAATATTCTTCTCCGAGCATTTCTTTCATTTGTTCTTGGAACTCTAATGGTAATTCTAACATACTTTAATTTTTGGGTCAGAAAATTACTAATGTCAAAAAGCTTTGTGACAAACTGAATTTTAATGTTTGACAATATACAAAAAGTGAGGTTTAATGATGCAAATAATATATATTTATCTATGTCTGAACAAATGCCAAAACAAGAATCAAAAAATTTAGTCGGGAACCCACTCGAGCAAGTTCAAGGATATTTCGATTTAGCTATAAAAAGCATGAGAGAAAGCTTCTCTAAAATTGGGGAACAGATCGTCACATCATTAGGATTCTTGAAAGGATCTGGAAAAGATGCACAGAAATCGTTTGAGAACATGCCAAAAGCTTAACAAATTTTTACCTTTTTTTAGTTCATATTCATAAAAATCCCCCCCAAAACTTCCAGTTTTTACCCCTTTAACAAGGTGTTGTAGCCCTAAAGTAGCTCACATCTTTTGACTTATCACCTTAGTTAATGAACTTTTTTACCCTTCGTGTTTTTTGAGTAATGCAAAAGGTGTCGTTGCAACGATTTTGAGATCTAATAGGAATGACCAATTCTCAATATACCAACAATCAAACTCAACCTCTTGATCAAACTTTAGATCACTTCGTCCGTTGATCTGTGCCATTCCTGTAATTCCAGGCTTGATATTGAGAACCTTGTAGTGATACGCTTCGTATTTGGCTACATCTCGCGGCTGATGTGGACGCGGACCAACAACTGACATATTCCCAACCAGCACATTCATGAACTGCGGCAATTCATCGAGACTTGTTTTTTCGATGAACTTTCCAATTATGGTATTCCGAGGGTCATCTTTGATTTTGTAGAGTACTCCGTCGTTGCGAAGGTCTTTTTCTTCGATTAGTTTTTTTTCTAGTTCCAGATTACCAATGTTGGCTTCGGAAGTGCAGAACTCAGCTTTCATTCGTCTGAATTTGTAGAGCATGAATACTTTGCCGTCAGGTCCAACTCGTTCCGAAGAATAAAAAATCGGACCACGATCTTCGAGCCAAATCAAAATTGCAAGAACAACATAAACAGGACTAAACAAAAGCAAGAATATAAAAGCAAATACAATATCAAAAGCTCGTTTGAAAATAATTTTCCAGCCGTCAAGATTGGAATGAACAACCTCTAAGAACAATTCTTGTCCAATAGTAATTGGCTTGAGGTCAAAAAAACTAAACTGCGCAAAGCCTTGCGGCGAAAATATAAAATTGACCTTGTATCGCTCTGCCAAAAGTGCCAACCGACCTTCAAGCATTGAGCTCTGATTACCAAAGGTATAAATTTCGCCAATTTGACGCTGCATGATTTTGGCTTGGATTTGGGAGAGTGTATCTAGATTCAAGGTAGAATATTGTGTAATTTCTGAAATATGTGAATACTTGCGGAGTTTTACTTCGAGAAAGTTATTGTCATCTCCAATTATCACTATATTAATCTTACCATAATTCATCGCAAAAGCTACTTCGCTCAAAAAATAAAAAATAATCCGTCCAATCATGATTGACAAAAGCGCCAAAAAACCAGCACCAAGCAAAATAAATCGACTAACAGGAACACCATTAGGGAAAATATCAAAGTTAAATTCATTAAAGAAAAAGAAACTAACGAATCCAAAAACGACCATAAAGACTCCTACAACTATTCCTGTAACTTGTTCTCTGAGCGTCTTTCTATTGCCAGTATCATACACACCTAGGAATCCAAAAAAAACAGAAACCAAAATGCTAAAAATAAAAATAAAAATAAGGTATTGTCCAGAATCAAGTCTTTTGCTCGCATCAAATCGAAGAGGGAACCAAACGAATCTAACAAAATACAGAACCCCAATTCCGAGGTTGAGAAACAAAAAATCAATTATTGCAAGGAGTGCCATCTTCCATATTTTGAATTGGCGAATTGCTGGTAGCATAGTTTTTGAAGCGTAATAAAATATGGTTTTTTTGTAAAGTGACTAACAAAAATAAACTGTGCGAAACTTAAGACTAACCTCATCAAAACTGTCGTGGTAAGACTTCGTTCAGGTACCCAAAACCACTTCTCAGATTGTTTTGCCATCTCTTAAATTCTGAAACATTGTGCGTGATAAAGTTACATTCATCTAAAACTAACCAATTGAAGAATCCCCCATCGCTAACGCTCTGACCCCTTTAACAAGGGGTAACATATTGCAAATGTCGTATTTATGTTGGGGTTTACTTTATAGCTAAGATTTTAGTTTCTGGAAGGGATTTAATTTTTTAAAATACTTAGAATGAATTATAAAACGGTTCGATGAGGGGGTTCTGAAACAAGTTTAGAATGACAGTGCAAGTTAGCATGGGATTGGGTATATTTGCCAAAAACCTGTTTACCAAAAAGAATAATCAGATGTTCGACTACAACACATTCGCCAAAGAGTGGCAATCCAAACGTAATTCCAAAGTGCATTTTGCACATGACTATCTCGAAAAACCCGCAATGCAAAAATTATTACCAGATCTAAACGGTAAAAAAGTACTTGTTTTAGGTTCTGGTTCTGGCGAAGAATGCTTTGATATATTAGATAAAGGTGCAAGTTATGTTATTGGAGTTGACGCATCAAGCGAATTGGTCAAAATTGCAGAAGATCAAGCAGAGTTTCGAGAGTGTGATCTGAGCAAGATAGAATTTATTTGTCAAAAAATTGAAGACTTGAATTTGGATCAGAAGGATTTTGATT
>JAYTWQ010000154.1:0-11247 GCA_043743355.1 bacterium
CCATAATCTTTAACATTAATAACAGAATCATTAAGAACTACCCAAGCACTACCAGTCCATTGATGTATATTACCTGTTTGTGTATATATATAAGTTTTACCAGCGTCATTAGCTGTAAGGTTTGTTGGTCTGCTAGAAAATTGTGAGAATTTATTTATTCCGCCTCCATTAGTATTATCGGTTAATTGTGATAAATAATCATTGAGTGGTGTAGCCCAGTTGGTGTCACCTATTTGTGGGAGAGTTTTATTTGCCATAATATGTGTGTATATTTGTTGTTTGTAAAAAAATGTTGTCTGTTTTATAATATAAAAGAAGAATTACTTTTATGTTTATTATTGTACCAATGTCTGTTTTTTATTAGTTTTTAAAACATAAACTTAGTATATCTCACTTTTTATTATTATGCAAGCGGATAAATAAAATCACTGTTGCTAGATTGGTTATTAATAACTGGATTGAAGTGTTATATTAATGTTGTTTTGTGCTTATAATCATATTATTAATATTATTTAAACCTTATAAGATCCTAGATAGTTAATGAATTAACAAAATATGTTTGCGGTAGTTTTTGAGTAACATGTACCTAAAATTAAATTGATTCAAAATACCAATTGACAATTCGTTAATCACTAACCATATTAAATATATATGTCAGACAATAATAATTACTTTGAGAACCAAACCAAACCAAATTTTGATCAAGCGCAATACACCAATCCTTATCCTAAAGATCCAGAGAATATTTTTGCAGAACCAATTCCAAGGCAGCCAAAGTCACCAACTCGGTCATCTAATCAAAGTACTTCTTCTAATACTTTTTTGAATTTAGTTTGGGCTTTTGTTGTATTTCTTATTTTGTTCGGGCTACTTCTGGGGACTTACTTAATTGCCAAAAGTCCTGACAAACTAGGTTTGGACAAATATTTGAACTTTGATAATCCGTTGAATCAAAAAACCACTGAATCAGTAAAACCGCTTAATACATTTGTTCAATTCTCCCCTCAAACCAACGCCAAATCCACGGTTGAAGTTGTGTCCAAAAATTTGCCTTCTGTATTGTCAATTGATGTAAACAACAAAAAAGGGGTTGCAGTTGCTGGGACTGGATATATTGTTTCACCAGATGGTTTGGTTATAACTAATAAACACGTTGTATCACTTGGGTGCAAATTCGGTGTAGGGGGTATTCAGATTACTGCTCTTGCAAACGACCAAAAAGCCTATAATGCAGAACTTTTGAGTGTGGATCCAATTGACGATATTGCAATACTTCAACTCAAAGAACAAAATATCAAACCGTCGAACCTTCCAACAATTGATTTTGGAGATAGTTCTCAGCTCCAACTTGGCGAAGAGGTAATAGCTATTGGTAATGCGCTTGGTACCTTTCAGAATTCCGTGACCAAAGGTGTGGTTTCAGGTCTGAATAGGAGTTTTGATGCAGCTGGGCTCAAGGATGAATGTACTGGAACAGATGTTAGAACTGATGGGTTAATTCAGACTGACGCAGCAATTAATCAGGGTAATTCGGGTGGTCCGTTATTCAATGCATCTGGTCAAATAGTTGGAATGAATACATTAGGTTCTCCCGATGCTCAGAATGTTGGACTTGCAATTCCTTCTGACACAATTCTGACTGTTCTGAATAGTTACAAAAATAATCAGGCAATAATTAGACCAAGACTTGGTGTGGTTTCACAAGAAATAAATGCAGCACGAAAACTAGTTAATCCATGGCTTCCTGTTGATTATGGAGAATTCATTGGTAGTTTTGATGTTGCTATTGCTGAGAACAAAGTCATCTCACCAGGATCTGCGGCTGAGTCGGCTGGATTAACTTTTGGGGATATAATATTAGAAGTTGATGGGCAAAAATTAGAGTCAACTCAATCAAACCCAAATCCATTACGTCGATTGATCCTCAACAAGCAATCTGGTCAAACAATCAAACTAAAAATACTTAAAGCGGTTAAAAGTCCGAACTCGAACCAGATCACTTATTCAGATATTCCAACTAATGTATCAGTCAAACTCAAAGGTCTTAATTATGATATAGCAACTGGAAAACTGGTTAATTCTGAAGGTTAGGGTAAAATAATATTGGATGTGATATTCACAAACCTTTCCCAGCTTTTAATCTTATCAACCCCCCCGTCAAACTTTGTTTTGCCACTCCTTAAGAAGGAATTCCAACACATTGTAAAAGTTATTACTGGTTTAGGTAAAAAGTTAAATCGCTTAAGGTCTTATTCATTCCGCTAACAATAACTATTTTGAATATAAAAATTACTCCTATCTAGGAGGTTGCAAAACGAAGTTTGACGGTGGTAACCTTTGCAACTATTACAAGTGATTGTTAGAGGAATGAATATAAAAATTATAAATTCAAAGCATTTGTTACCTCTGTTGTATTTTTCGTTTGATGTTTTTCTCCGCACATTTTCCAAAACCATTCAAAAAGGACTTTTGGGTATTTTTCGAGTTTTTCATAAAGTCTAGGATTTTTAGGATTCTTTATAACTTCAAAAGGAATTCTCGTTTTTAATGATTCTAAAGCAAGTTTTAATTCACCTAACTTTTGATTTGGATTAGTTTCAAATTCTAGCCTTTCTGCATTCATATAATAGCATTATACATCAAGGTTTTCGATTTGGCAAATTTTTATAAACTTTAACTTAGAATTCAGGATTTTTAATTTTCTATCGATCACACACTTTTAGATCCCCAGTCAAGCTGAGCATGACGAATGAGAGACAAATTGATTGCAAATATCAACCCGCCTGTTGTTAAAATTATTCAACCGTAACACTTTTTGCTAGATTCCTTGGTCTGTCGACATCGAATCCATTCAATCTACTACAGTGATAAGCAAACAATTGGAATACTAAGTTATTAACTAGCGGCTGTAATTTACCATATGTTTGAGGTACTACAACATAATCATCTACAATATTAATCAGGTCAGAATCGGTTTGACTTAGAATTGCAATAACTTTACCGTTTCTGGCTTTGACTTCTTCGATATTACTCGCCATTTTTTCATACACTGAATCTTTGGTTGCGATTGCAAAGGTTGGTCGATTTTCGTCTATTAGCGCAATAAAGCCATGTTTTAGTTCTCCGCCGCTCAATGCTTCGCTATGAATATTATGGCTAATTTCTTTGAGCTTTAGGGCTCCTTCTAAGGCAATGGGATAATTGTACTTACGGCCAAGATAAAAAATATCTTTGGATTGGTAGTATTTTTCGGCTAATTTACCAATTTGGTCATTTAGTTTGAGTGTTTCTTTAAAAATTGACGGAAGTTTTTGTATCTCCTCAAGAAGTATTTGGGAATCAGAGTGTGACAACTTTCGCTTTCGACCGATGTGAATTGCGTGAAGTAGTAGGATGAGCGCTGAAGATGTAAAGGCTTTGGTAGACGCGACAGAAATCTCTGGTCCGATGTGATTATATACTCCAGCGTCAGTTATTCGGCTTATTGTAGATCCGACAACATTGACAATTCCTGTGACTAAAGCCCCTTTTTGTTTTGCTTCTTGTATTGCTGATATTGTATCTGCCGTTTCGCCGCTTTGTGATAGAGCAATAACCCAAGTGTTTTCGTCAATTGTGCTGGATTTGTATCTGAATTCTGGACTCATTTCAGATTTGGTTGGGATTCCAGTAAGATCTTCGATGTACATCTCGCCGAGTTTACAGGCGTAATACGATGTTCCGATTCCTAACAATACAATTTTGTTAATTTCGCTAATCCTATCTTGGACATCCAGCAATCCCCCAAATACCACGTTAGCATTCTCAATATCAATTCTACCTCTAATTGATTCAGTCACACTATTTGGCTGTTCCATTATTTCTTTGATCAAAAAATGATCATAACCTTCTTTGGTTGCTTGTTCATCATTCCAGTCTATGCATTCGATAGTTTTGCAGATATCCTCATCATAAAAATTAGTAATTCGATATTGACCATTCTTGATATCAACTAGCTCCCCATCTTCTAGGTAGATTACATCTTTGGTCCTGTTGATAATCGCGCTTACATCTGACGCTACAATTATTTCATCTTGACCAACGCCTAGTACGAGAGGACTTCCTTTTTTGGCAACAATTAATCGGTCTGGCTCTTCACTCGATATGATTGCTAATGCAAAAGCACCTTCAAGGTGAGTCAAGGTTTCAAATACTGCTTCTTTAAGATTACCTTTGTAGTTCTTGGCAACCAAATGGGCTACAACTTCAGTATCTGTCTGAGATCTGAATACTACGCCAGATTCTTCCAACTCTTTCTTTAGTGATTTGTAATTTTCGATAATACCATTGTGCACAACAGCTATTTTGTAATCTGTGCTAAAATGTGGATGAGCGTTAATTTCGGTAGGTTGACCGTGAGTAGCCCAGCGTGTGTGAGCAATTCCTGCAAGTCCAAATTGTGGTATATCTGAGTTTTCAATTTTTCGTTCAAGTTCGATTACTTTGCCGCTTGCTTTCATTGAATAAATCTGATTATCATTAGTCAAGATAGCGATTCCAGCTGAGTCATAACCACGATATTCTAACCTTTTCAAACCGCTAATCAAGGTGTCTAACATATTTTTTTTGCTATAAAAGCCGACAATTCCACACATTTTTGAAAGATATAATTAATTTTGTAACTCAAATATTATTGATGCACAATGGTTATTTGGTCAAATAATATTAAATCTACTAAAATTGCAAATTTTTTCTTTAATTTATTTTTAACTGTATTTTTGTTTGAATCGTTTAGCTCTCCCAACTCTTTCATCACCAGTTCTTTTGGCAAACTAACTAACTTTTCCAATTTCAAAACTGAATCTCTTAATAGACATGTTTCACTAAGCTGAATTTCAAATTCTGATTGATTTTCACTAATTTGGCTAGAAATGAAGGCGAAAATTATGTGATCAAATGCTCCAATTTTCTCCGATAATGCCAGGGCTGGTCTAACCTTGGTCGATTGCTTTTCTGAAAATGGAAACTGAACCAAGTAAATTTTGTATCGAATCATAACTTTACTTTCTTACCATTTTTGAGAGTGTAGATGTCTTCAGTACTTGAATTGAGATAAGCTAGATCAGCATTTTTTGAGAGACTATTTAACCATTCACGAGTGGATATATTTTGATAATTCCCCGCAAATTTTTCTAAACCAAAGGATATAAGCATTTTGACAATTTCAAGATTGCTCATCAACGGTAGACTACTTTTTATAGAACTCAATGCTTTGTCCAAATTTGAATCTACAGCTAATCTTAAGTAAGGTTGTTTTGAAACAATCTTCTTTTTTAGGAATTGTTTTCATATACAGAATTATTCAAATATATACATTAAAAGGCTGAGTTGCAACTTTTTGTAGTATGATCGTTTAAGTTTTTTAATTTATTAACCCAAAAGTGTTCCAAGTGCCTGGAGTGCCAGATACGGTACAGATCCAACCGACGTAGCTTCCTGGTGTTGGATTAGTGTTGTAGATAAGGTCACCTTTGTTGTAATTGCCAGTTATTGGAAAAGTTATATTATAGGTGACTGTGTTTTCTGTTTTTGTTCTAAACTGAAGTGAGTTAGAATATTCCATCATATCTTGCAATGTATCAAATGCCAATATCTGAAAATTAGCAATTCTAAGAGTTGAAGTAAGTTGATAAGATAGTAGATTAACACCAACTTTAAACTGATTTGATATGTCGAGTGTATCACCTAAACCAACAATTGTTTGCCAAGTATTTTTCTTAATGTAAACTGGATTAGAAAATAACACTCCTGCATTAATTCTAAGTGGAAAATCTTGACCGCTCATTTTTTTGACATCAATTGACCAGAATATGAATTTCCCTTTTGGGAGGGTTATGTTATTTGATATCTCCAAAAAAGATTCATAGCCAGTATTATTGCTAGAATTATAAACAAGCTCTATACATCGATCGTACAGCGTTCCGTCTTTGACTGATTGACCAATTGTATCAATAATTACTCCAGAATTGCTAGCTAAATTAAGTTTAAAATCATTAGAATATGAATTTGAAAAAAGTAAATTCTCGTCGGATTTTGAAATACTCAGTCGACTTGGAGCTGTATGGAAAAGCGAAAAGCCACCTGTATTCTTGAAAAGATGATTTTTGGTAACAAAATCAATGTCTGATGCCGAATTTGATTCATTTAAATACAAGAATGAACTGGAATCCTTTTTGATATTTAGCGGCGACACTTGACCAAGTCCTGCCCCTGTAGCTCTAACTTCTGAGCCTGAGAGCTCAATGTCCGTAATCATTGTATTTTGTAAAGTTGCAGTCGAATTTATAAACAGAAAAGTCCTAGGAACTCTCATGACTCCATCTATATCAATAGCGGGAGAGTCAACTAAACCCAGAGACGAAGTGTTTGCATTATCTTCAATCCAAGTATTATCTATTACAATGTTGGGTCTTGTTATGCCAACGTAGTCAATTACACAAAATGCAAATCCTTTGTTATACTGAAATACGCAATCTCTAAAAATATTTTGTCCATTAATTCCATCTTTTTTACCGTTTATAAAAACTGCAGCTTTTGTAGCGGACTCAAACTCACACTTGAAAAAAGTATCACATCCACAGTGATTTCCAAGATTGACTCCAGGAGTGGAAGGAAGTGTATACGCTTTGTAGTGGTAATTAGAATCAGCGAATTTGCAAGATTCAAAGTAGTTACCGATATTACCATATCTTTTTAAAATTGCCACATCTAAATTAGACATTTCTACACTGATTAATCTTAATCCGCCGGCGTATTCATCAGTATTCCCATTGCTTAAATTACCAAAAGAAATTCCATTTTTAGTTTTTGATACGTTACCCTCAATCTTAAGATTGCTAATCTCAAATGGCAGCCAGTTATCGCTTCGATTAACCGTAATAGCAAAGCCTGTGGGTGTAAAAGATGACAAAATAGTTGAATGGTTGCCTTGACCAATTATATTGGGGACATAATATCTCAAAGAAACATTTAATAAATATTTACCTTCAGGAAAAAAAATTGATTTGTTTTTATCAAAAGTCGTAGAATCCAATAATACTTGCACCGCTACAGTATCATCCGTAACTCCATCTCCTATTGCTCCATAATCTTTAACATTAATCTCTGACTTGTTTTGGACTTTCCACTCAGAACCACTCCATTCATGCCAATTACCAGTTTGTGTATAAAGATAAGTTTTGCCTGCATCATCAGGAGTGAGATTCGTTGGTCGCTGTGCGAATTGGTCAAAGGAATTGTAGGCCCCGTTGACTGGATTCTTAGTTTGTGCCAGGTGATCATTGAGGGTAGTCCCCCAGTTAGAGTCTCCGATTGTTGGTATTTGTTTGGTAGGCATAAAGGAATTTACGAAATTTTGATTTTGGATATATTCCATTCAATTGGAACATTATTTATTTTGAATTCAATTTGAATCTGATCGGCTTGAGTATTTTGTGGTATCAAAAACCTGTTTAGAACATAATTTATTTCAGTATTGGAACTAGATAAATGTCCGACTCCCCCACTAGAATTTGTAAGTGAGAGAGAATTTATTAATTGGTCTGACTCAAAGTAGTAAATATACATTTCGAGACCTGTATTATTCGGAACATTTGATTTTTGATAAAATTCTAACATCATTACTCTGTTTTGGTATTTTATTAGATTTTTTTTGGAATAAAAACTACAATTTACATTACCATTATTGCTTAGTTTGAGGGCTTTGGAAAATACACCCGATAAAGATGATGTCACCAAAGATAAAGAACTTCCAGCAGGTGTGCTGATGTCGAAATTGTTAAGATCCAAAAAATATCCAGCTTGTTCCATTAAGTTTTCATCACTAAATGATATTTTGGTTTTGGTTTTACTGTCCAATAAGAAGCAATCTCTAAAGCTTATATCTGACAAAGTGTGTGAAATGTTGGTAGAATAACTTGACTGGAGTAATCTATCGACTTGATCTGAGAATAAACAATTGTGAAATCTAATAATCCAGTTTTTTGCTGCTTTAGTGTTAATAATTGGGTTGTTGGTATATACAGCATTTGTTGGATCTGATGCGCCTGTAACTCTATTTATTCTCATATTAGTTACGAATAAATCACCTTTAGAATCATGATCAATATCGAAAATTGTAGATATAGAGTTATAAAAAGGAATGTTAAAGTTGCTTATCTGTGTAATTGCTGTGTCTTTGAGTCTAATAAGTGTACAAGCAATTTCTGCACTGCACCCAGTAATATGAAGTTGAAAATTATTTACAAATGCATTTCCAAGCCTTGATTCTGCCTTAACAAATTCACAGTTATTAAAGCTAGTGATTGCACCTCCTTCATATATGCAAGAGTTGTTATGGTCAAAGTTTGGACTAGTACCCCAATCATATGCCTGACAATCCAAAACCGAATTACCCACATAAAGCCAACCTAGCGGCACTTGATTTGCAAAAATACATTTTTCAACGCTCCTTGTCCTCATTAATGTAATATGATTTTCAGATACAGTGTCACTTATCGGATTGGTTATAGCTCCGTATAATACTCCTATTTTAGCATTAAAAATCGTCAATCCATTAATATAGCAAAAGTTTGGAAAATCACCATTTTGAATGGAATTAAAACTTAGGGCACAATCATAATTTGTTTTGAAAGCTCCATCAAGTCTCATCCCATTAATTTTGGTAGCATGATTGCGAATTTCTAATATTGCTTTTTTTGGGCTATTTGAATTTGCCATAAGATTAGCCACCCCAAAATTAAGTATTTTTTCAGAAACCGAAGTGTAAAGTGAACTTACTGCGTAACTACCATCAGGAAAGAATAGTGTATACGCCTGAGGATAAGTCTGGTCATTCAAACAATTTTGTATAGCCACCGTATCATCCGCAACCCCATCTCCAACCGCTCCATAGTCTTTAACGTTCATAAAAGACTTGTTCTGGACTTTCCACTCAGTACCGCTCCATTCATGCCAATTACCTGTCTGAGTATACAGAAAAGTTTTGCCTACATCATCGGCTGTGAGATTGGTTGGTCGCTGCGAGAATTGGTCAAAGCTATTGAATGCTCCATTAAGTGCAGAGTTAGTTTGAGTAATATTACGGTTGAGGATGTCTGACCAGGTATTGGCATCTGATCCTGTAATTGGTAGGCGAGCTAGTGGCATATGAAATTTGTTATTTGTTATTTGTTATTTGTTATTTGTTATTTACAAACAATTAATTTAACTTTATATTTTTATTTTGTGCAAGTTTTATTTTATCCATTTTAACCCCCAATATCGAAACTCAACATTAACTAATAAATAGACACTTTTACTATTTTTTAAAAGCTTTATTAAGCCCATCATTCTGAACACTGAAACAAGTTCAGCATAAACTCCGTTAAGAATCTGTTATGAATCGAAAGTTAAAAACTAACTATTTGCACTAAACAGCCAACAGATCTTTCGCTTCGCTCAAGATGACGAACTATATTATTTAACAAAGTTGAATCTATGATTGTTTATTTAAGGGTAAAATAGAAGTTTCGATAATTGGGTTTTTAAACTAGCAATTTGACCGAATCAACAACTTTTGGTAACTTTGAGAATATGCCAGAATTACCAGAAGTCGAGTCACTTCGAAGATCTCTATTGCCATTCCTAATCGGGCAAACCATTCTGGAAGTCAAAGTCAACCGTGGTAAAATTGTAAGCTCAAACGGCACAACCCGCCGAGACAATCCAATCAAAACATTAGAATTCGAGACAAAACTTGTTAATCAAAGAATTGTGGGAATGGAGCGAAGGGCGAAGAATATTATCATCAAACTCGAGAGCGGGAATATAATCCTTGTTCATCTCAAAATGACGGGTCAACTGGTTTATCAACCTACAGTTGGAGAATCAGTTAGCGGCGGTCACCCAATTGCGGAATCTGATTCAGTTCTTCCGAACAAACATAGCTATGTGATATGGCAGCTCACAGATGGAACTTTGTTTTATAACGATATGAGGCAATTCGGGTATGTTTTGTTCTATGAAAGTTACGATGCGGTTCTGGCTGATGGACATTTTGCTGATCTTGGAGTCGAGCCGCTGAATGATGAGTTTACCTTAGCTAGTTTTTCAGTAATCAAAAAGAAAACTGGAGTTCTAAAATCTGTTTTGCTAGGTCAAAGTGTGGTAGTTGGCTTAGGCAATATTTATTGCGACGAAGTATGTTTTGCAGCTGGCGTACGACCAACTCGCAAATGTAACACACTTACCAAAAAAGAGATTGAAAGACTCTATGTTGAAGCTAAGCGAATACTGAATTTGGCAGTTGAAAACAACGGTTCGTCGATTGCTAATTATCTCTTGGGAGACGGTTCGCGCGGTAACTATGCAAACTTTCATCTAGTGTATGGCAAGAAAGGTAAGGCTTGTTCAATATGCGGAACTTTGCTTTCGGATACCAAAATTTCTGCTCGAACAACGATTTTTTGTAAGAAATGTCAAAAATAATTTATGGAATATTCACTATATACTTGGAATGTAAACGGAATCAGGGCAGTGTCAAAGAAAGGCTTTTTGGAGTGGTTCAAAGCTACTCAGCCTGATGTACTCGGAGTTCAAGAAATCAAGGCAGATAAAGAAAAAATGGCTGAGTGGTGGATGGCAGTGAGCGGACGAAGTTTGAAAATAGAAACAGAGGTAGAAGATTTGTTTGGTGGTGAAAATTCCCCTTATCTAGGGGGTGGCAACGAAGTTGACGAGGGTAGCTTGACCAGATTCGATGAGGGGATCCTGAAACAAGTTCAGGATGACAGTTTTTTTACGGCTTCAACCGCAAAACCCAAGAAACCAAAGAAATCTGATTTTGAAAATACTGGAATATTCGATGAATACGACATAGTATGGCACGCTTGCTCTATCAAAAAAGGTTATTCTGGAACTGCAATTTTTTATCGACGAGACAAATTCAAAAATGCCAAAACTTCAACTGGATTAGGAGTGAAAAAGTTTGATGACGAAGGTAGAATCACGATTTTGGACTCGGATGATTTTGTGTTAATTAATGGTTATTATCCTCAAGGTGGCAGGGAAGGACGGATACCTTTTAAGCTCGAATTCTACAATGAGGTTCTAAAGACAGTTCAAGATTATCAAAATCAAGGCAAATCTGTGATGTTGTGTGGTGACCTCAATACAACTGTTGCAGACATAGATCTGGCTAGACCCAAAGAAAATCGCAAAACAACAGGC
>JAYTWQ010000155.1:0-3232 GCA_043743355.1 bacterium
AACATTAGCAAAAAAATTACTTTTTTGACCTGTATTTGGATCTGTTCGGACGCACACTAAAGATTGATTGGCTTCGTTATAATCACTAATTACATCTCCAACTTTACACCCATTATTTTTGGAATCTGTAAAATTGATTATTTCTCCATTGCTTAACTTGATGGTTTTGTCTGTAGTTTCTACAATTTTTTGACCTTCGATTTGGGCTATGTTATCAAGGTTTTTGGCAATTTGGTCAACTTGATTATTGTCTTGTGGCTGTGTTTGTGACGCCAATTGACGGTCTCGTTCTGCCTGTATTCCAGCGGGTTGGTTAGTTGCCTGATTCAGGAATCCACTAACGAGAACTATAGCCACAATTATGACTAATCCGCCACCGAGTAGTAATTTGTTGTTCATATTATTTCAAAAAAATTGCAGTTCCGATTGCGAATCCAGCTGAAAGAATCGTCAAAGCAACAGTTTGGATACCCTTATCAGTCTCTTTGAGTTTTTTGATACCATCAAAGTCTACCATACCGAGCAATAGATCAAAGAAGAGCGTGTTTGCGACAGTAGCAATTGGCAAGAATATTATCCAGACAAAGTTATACTGCTTTGCAAAGTAATCTGCTACGAATGCCAAAATATATAGAATGACAGTTTTGGAAATAAGTTGATAGTTCATACTTAATTTATGATTAATGAATCCAGATATGTCAAATGATTGCAGAGATGTCAAATTTTAAAATTGAATCAAGCTTATGTGGAAATAGCGCTGACAAAAAAGTCTTTGAAATCCAATAAACTTTTAATCACGGATAAAGTCAATTTATCGATCTTACTAATTGCATTTTGTTTATAAATAATTCAAAAAAATTGTGAAATTCATTTTCGTGTTTGAAAGGACAACCACCAGCAGTGCAGGCGACAATCAATTCTTTGAATCTAGAATCTAATACAATTGCCTCAGAATTAGGTTCAAAGATAGGAAAACAGTAACCTGCATGTGTAATCTGAGCTATATAGTTGAAAGGTAACATGCTAACTAAGTGCAAAGGGGATATTTTTGAATTTTTTGTTAAGGCTTCAATTTTTTTTAAAAAATTACTTTCACTCTTTTCAAAATATGCTATTTGATATATTAAATCACATATTGTATTCAAATTATTGGTAATTATTGGAAACAAATCTTCTTGAAAAACTGCAGAAATTAACTCGTTAGAAGAGTCAAGCTTTTCAAAAAAATCACTTTCCTCTCTAGAAAAATCTCCTTCCTCAATATACTTTTTTAACCAAAAAGAATTAAGAATATTTTTTGTGTCAACAGACGCTTTCAAAATACTAAATAATTCTGGATTCTCATTATTAGGTCTTCGAAAAGAATACTCTTCATTTTGTTGATCAAAAATAGTAGATACAACGCTGCTTCGAACAAAGTCTTTACCAAAAATAAATTCTGAGAGCTCGACAAATCTAGGATCAACCTTAGGTGCAGACTTTAAATCATTAGTGGTAATCTCTAATTCAGTTGTTTGCAACTCTCGATTTAAAAAAGATAGATTTACTTCATTTTTAGCTTTGGAGATAGCTTTTAAAAACAACTTTTTATATATGGGGTTTAATTCACCTCTTATAAGTTCTAAATCATTACATCTATCTTTTTTGTTTTGTTTAAATGTGTCTAATATATTAATAATTGATTCAGAATAAATTTTATTTAATGACATAATTGCTTATTAATATCTAATTTTCAAAGGTCAATATTTGTACAATTTTATTATCTCAAGTCACCGCTATCAGCAGACAAGGCTAGTTTTGCGTCTATTTTCTTTGTGTAATTGTGTTCTTTTTCGGATTCTACGACTTGGGCATTGACCTTGATACCTAGGCCTGTCAATTCGTTCGCTAGCACGATGAATGAGCTTGGAAGGTTAGGGGAGATAATTGGTTTTTCTCTAACGATAGATTCAAATGCAGCGTCTCTACCTGTGATATCGTCGGACTTGATTGTCAACATCTCTTGCAGTGCATATGCTGCGCCGTAGGCTTCGAGTGCCCACACCTCCATTTCTCCGAATCTTTGACCTCCAGAATGTGATCGTCCTCCAAGCGGTTGCTGTGTTACGAGCGAATATGGTCCTGTAGATCGAGCGTGAATTTTGTCATCAACCAAATGGTGAAGTTTGTTCATGTAGATATATCCTGCAACAACTGGTCGATCGTATTTTTCTCCACTTTCTCCATCGTACAGGTCGACTTTTCCATCAGATCTGAATCCACACTTTTCTAATTCTTGATATATTGTCTCGGCTGGAATTTCATTGAGTGGCTGTGTGACTGCATATTCTCCTTTGGTTTTGCATACCAAGCCAAGGTGGGTTTCGAGCAACTGACCTAGGTTCATACGACCAATTACACCAAGAGGATTCAAGATAATATCGATAGGTTCTCCATCTGCAGTATAAGGCATGTCAGCGACTGGCATTACGATTGACACAACACCTTTGTTACCATGTCTTCCAGCCATTTTGTCTCCTGGTTTGATTTTTCGGGTAGTTGCTAGCCAGATATGAACTCGTTGTAATACATCATTTGGAAGTGAATCACCTTTGGCACGATCAAAAATCCTTATAGAAATAACTTTTCCTGAAAGACCATGCTCAAGATAAAGTGAAGAATCTTTGACATCTCTTGAATATTCACCGAATAGTACCCGAATTAATTTGTCTTCTGGGCTCAAATCTACTTCACCTTTTGGAGTGATTTTGCCGACTAGAATGTCTCCAGATTCAACATACGAACCAATAGAGATTACACCAGTTTTATCTAGTTTACCAAGTTTTTCAGAGGCAACATTAGGAATATCACAGGTTATTTCTTCTTTTCCAAGTCGTGTTTCGTGGACATCGCATGTTAGCTCATAGATGTGGGTAGACGTAAACTTGTCTTTTTGGATTAATCTTTCGGAGAGTACAATCGCATCCTCAAAGTTATAACCCTTGAATGGCATGAACGCAACTTTCACGTTTTGACCAATCGCAAATTCTCCATCGTGAATACCGAACCCTTCAATTAATATATCTCCTTTTTTCACTTCTTCTCCTGGAGCCACAGTGATTCTTTGATTAATAGTGGAGTGTTCGTTAGAAGGAAGGTATTTGAGCGGTTTGTAACTATATTCTTTGTTATCTTTTCCTCGGATTGTGACTTTTTTGCCATCTGCGAACGAAATAACACCATCTACAGGAGC